>NZ_JBVPVA010000356.1:0-5180 GCF_055612215.1 Actinomycetospora sp.
GCTGACGCCCCGACGGTTGACGCCCGCCACGATCGGCGACCCGTGATCCGGTAGGGCAACGCCGATCTCGAGGAGCGCACGTGGCGGGACGACTGGACGGGACGACCGCGGTGGTGACCGGGGCGTCGAGCGGCATCGGGAACGCGACCGCGCGGGCCCTCGCGGCCGAGGGCGCCACGGTGGCGCTGCTCGCGCGGCGCCGCGAGAAGCTCGACGACCTCGCGCAGGAGCTCGGCGAGGGCGCCGAGGTGCACGAGGTCGACGTGTCCGATGCGGACGCGGTGCGGCAGGCGATCGAGGCGGTCGTCGCGGAGCACGGACAGATCGACGTCCTCGTGAACAACGCCGGCTACGGCACCATGGACCCGGCGCTCGAGGCCGACCTCGGCGAGTGGCAGAAGATGGTCGACGTCAACCTCACGGGCGTCCTCGCGACGACGCACGCGGCCGTCTCGCACCTGACGAAGGCGGCTCGGGGGCCGCGCGGGATCGCCGACGTCGTGACGGTGAGCTCGGTGGCCGGCCGCACCGTCACCGGGCCGGGCAGCAACGTCTACGCGGCCACGAAGCACGCGGTGAACGCCTTCTCCGAGGCGCTGCGCCAGGAGCTCGCGCCGCAGCACGTGCGCGTCGGGCTCGTCGAGCCGGGTCTGGTGGACACCGAGCTGACCAACACCGGCCGGGAGAACGCGCCGGACGCGTCCTCGGCGTCGGAGCTCGGGGTGCTCGAGGCGACGGACATCGCCGAGGCGGTCGTCTACATCGTCACCCGCCCGCCGCGCACCGCGGTGAACGAGGTGCTGATCCGGCCGACCGAACAGACCCGCTGAGGCCCGTGTGGTTCAGCCCCTGCTCTCCGCGAGCTCCCGTGCCTCCTCGTCCGAGGTGGCCGCGGGCTTGGAGCCCGGCAGCGGGCGGGCGCTGGTCTCGGGCATGAACCACACGGCGAGGGCGCCGACGATCCCGCCGAACGTGAGGTACGCCGCTGGGACCGTCAGCCACCCGGTCAGGCTGATCAGGCCCTGCACGATCACCGAGCTGGTCCCGCCGAACGCCGACACCGCGACGTTGAAGGTGATCGCGAGCAGGCCGTAGCGGACACCCGTCGGGAACAGTGCCGGCAGCGTCGAGGGCATCGTCGACTCGAAGCACACGAGGGTCAGGCCGAGCAGCACCAGCCCGGCGAGGACGCCTCCGACGCTGCCGGTCTGCAGCAGCAGGACCGCGGGCCACGACAGCACGAGCAGCAGCACGCACCCGGCGACCACGACGGGACGGCGCCCGACGCGGTCCGACAGGCGCCCGAGCGGCGGCACGATGAACAGGAGCACCACCAGGACGATCATCTGCAGAACCTGCGACGTCGTCGTGGAGATCGTCGGGAAGCCGTACTCGCCGAGCGTCTCGGTCAGGTAGGTGGGCATGACCGTCGTCAGGACGTAGCTGGAGACGTTGAACGCGATGACCAGGCCCATGCACACCAGCACCGGGCGCCAGCCCAGGCGGGCGGCGGCGCGGAAGAACTTCGTGAACGACTGCTGGCCCTGCTCGCCCGACTGCTCGGTGAGCTGCGTGAAGGCGGGTGTCTCCTCGAGCCGGTAGCGCAGGTAGAGCCCGATCGCGCCCAGCGGGAGGGCGACGAGGAACGGGATGCGCCAGCCCCAGCCCAGCATCTCGGGGGAGCTCTCGCCGAGCGTGGTCTGCAGGATCGTGACGATGCCGGCGCCGAGCACGTAGCCGGTGAGCGTGCCGTTCTCGAGCCAGCTGCACATCAGGCCTCGGCGCCGGTCGGGGGAGTACTCGGCGACGAACGTCATCGCCCCGCCGTACTCACCGCCGGTCGAGAAGCCCTGCAGGAGCCGGCACACGAGCAGGAGCACCGGGGCCCAGATGCCGATCGTGGCGTAGGTCGGGAGGACGCCGATGGCGAACGTCGCCAGCGCCATCAGGACCATGGTCGTCGCGAGGGTCTTGGTCCGGCCGATGCGGTCGGCGAGCGGGCCGAAGAAGAGCCCGCCGAAGGGGCGGACCAGGAACGACGCCGCGAAGAGTCCGGCGACGATCACCGGGCCGCCCGGGGTGCCGGGCGGGAGGAACACCGTCTCGATCGTCTTCTCGAGGTAGGCGTAGACCCCGAAGTCGTACCACTCGGTCACGTTGCCGACCCCGGCCGCCGTCACCGCCCGGCGCACGACGTTCGGCGGGGTCACGGTCACGTCGTGGGCCTCGTGCGGCCCCTCCTGCTCCGTCATGGCGCGATGTACCCACACCCCGGGCCCTCACACTCGTCGTCCTGCGCTGGACCACGATGCTCGTCATGTCCTCCGAGCAGCCCGTCCCGCACCTCTACCCGGGCAGCGGGCTCGACGCCTCTCTCGTCCCCACCTTCACCGCCGAGCCCGGGATGATGCCCAGCACGACGCTGCCCGAGCACGAGCTCGCCCCGGAGCTGGCCCACCAGCTGGTGCGCGACGAGCTGATGCTCGACGGCAACGCGCGGCTGAACCTGGCCACCTTCGTCACGACGTGGATGGAGCCGCACGCCGCGTCGTTGATGGCCGAGACCGCGGACAAGAACATGATCGACAAGGACGAGTACCCGCGGACCGCCGAGCTCGAGCGGCGCTGCGCCCGGATGCTGGCCGACCTCTGGCACGCCCCCGACGCGGTCTCCGCGCCGGGCTGCTCGACCGCCGGGTCCAGCGAGGCCTGCATGCTCGCCGGGCTCGCGTTGAAACGGCGGTGGCGTGCGCGGGTGGGCTCGGGTTCCGGACGCCGGCCGAACATCGTCATGGGCGCGGACGTGCAGGTGTGCTGGGACAAGTTCGCCAACTACTTCGAGGTCGAGCCCCGGGTGGTCCCGATGCGGGGGGACCGGTTCCACCTCGACGCCGAGCAGGCCGCGGCGCACGTCGACGAGGACACCATCGGCGTCGTCGCGATCCTCGGGTCGACCTTCGACGGCAGCTACGAGCCGGTCGCCGACATCTGCGCCGCCCTCGACGACGTCGCGCGCCGCGGGGGACCGGACGTGCCGGTCCACGTCGACGGGGCATCGGGGGCGATGATCGCGCCGTTCCTCGACCCGGACCTGGAGTGGGACTTCCGGCTGCCGCGGGTGGCCTCGATCAACACCTCGGGGCACAAGTACGGGCTGGTGTACCCGGGGCTCGGGTGGGTGGTGTGGCGGGACGTCCCGGCGCTGCCCGAGGACCTGATCTACCGGGTGAACTATCTCGGGGACGAGCTCGCGACGTTCACGCTGAACTTCTCGCGCCCCGGCGCCCACGTCGCCGCGCAGTACTACCAGTTCCTGCGGCTGGGCCGGGACGGCTACACCCGCGTCCAGCAGCACTGCCGTGACGTCGCCCGCCGGCTGGCTGACGAGCTCGGGGCGCTCGGTCCGTTCTTGCTGCTGACGCGCGGGACGGAGCTCCCGGTCGTCGCGGCCACCCTGCACCCGGGGATCACGCACTACTCGGTCTTCGACATCTCTGCCGGGCTGCGCGAGCACGGCTGGCAGGTCCCCGCCTACACCTTCCCGGCGGAGCGCACCGACCTCGCGGTGCTGCGGTTCGTCGTCCGCAACGGCCTCACCCACAGCCTGGCCGAGCAGCTCCTGGCCGACCTGCGCCGGGTGCTCGCGCGCCTCGACCGGCAGGTGGCGCCGCTGCACGACGCGCGCACCGACAGCTCCTTCAGCCACACCGGGGCGCCGAGTCCCCACTAAGGGCCGGCCGGTCGGCCTAGTCGCCGCCGGGCAGGCTCAGCTGCTGTCCCGGCATGATCAGGTCGGGGTGGGAAGCGATGTCCGGGTTGGCGTCGGCGAGGGCCTTCCACCCGCCGTCGACGCCGTGGGCGCCCGCGATCGAGCCGAGCGTGTCGCCCTGGGCGACCGTGTAGTCGCCGGTCGCGGCGTGCTTCGGGGCGCTGGTCCGGCCCGTGGACGTGCTGTGCCGGGCGGTCGTCGGCGTCTGGGTCGGCGCGGAGTGGCGCGAGGTGCTGCTGCTGACGGACTTCGTGCTGCCGCCGTGCTTGCCGCAGACCGGCCACGCGCCGATGCCCTGCCCGTCCAGGACCTTCTCCGCGACGGCGATCTGCTGCTCGCGGGAGGCGTGCTGCGGCGTGCCGCTGCCGCCGAAGGCCTTCCAGGTCGACTGGGTGAACTGCAGGCCGCCGAAGAAGCCGTTGCCGGTGTTGGCGGCCCAGTTGCCGGACGACTCGCACTGGGCGATCGCGTCCCAGTTCACCGACGGGGCGGCGTGGGCGGCGGGAGCGACCACGGTGCCGAGGGCGGCGAGGGCGAGCGGCCCGGTCGTCGTGGCGACGACCGTCGTGCGCAGGCGGGAGACGGCGCGGGGAGCGCGGTGCTTCGCGGGCAAGGCAGGACCTCACGGGAGCGGCCGCGACGGTCGTCGCCACCACGACCGGGCCGCTCGCCCTCGCCGCCCTCGGCACCGTGATCGCCCCTGCCGCCCAGGCGGCCCCGTCGGCCGGGTCCGTGAACTGGGACGCGATCGCCCAGTGCGAGTCGTCCGGCAACTGGGCCGCCAACACCGGCAACGGCTTCTTCGGCGGCCTGCAGTTCACCCAGTCGACCTGGAAGGCGTTCGGCGGCAGCGGCACCCCGCAGCACGCCTCCCGCGAGCAGCAGATCGCCGTCGCGGAGACGGTCCTGGACGGCCAGGGCATCGGCGCCTGGCCGGTGTGCGGCAAGCACGCCGGCAGCACCGCCAAGGCCGGCACCACCAAGGGCGGCACCACGGCGAGCACCTCCGGCGGCCGCCACGCGGCCTCCGGCGACACGTCCACGACGGGCCGCCACGCCACCTCGACCGGGACCGGCGCCCCCAGGCACGCAGCCGGGGACTACACCGTCCGGCAGGGCGACACGCTCGCGGAGATCGCCGACAGCCACGGCGTCGACGGCGGTTGGAAGGCCCTCGCCGACGCCAACCGGGACGTCGCCGCGAACCCCGACATGATCATGCCGGGCCAGCAGCTCACCCTGCCCGCCGCCTGACGGGCCGGACCCCCAGCTCCGGAGCACGAGATCACCCCGGGCTGCGCGCCCCGGTGTGGCTGAAGGAGCTGTCGGTGCGGGCGTCGCGCATGGGGTGTGGCTGCCCCTCGAGGCGGTCGAGCACCCGGCGCAGATCGGCGAGGAGCTGATCGGCCAG
>NZ_JBVPVA010000372.1:0-2040 GCF_055612215.1 Actinomycetospora sp.
GAGGATGCCGTTGTTGGCGAGCACCCCGATGCGGAAGCCGCCGAGCGAGCCGAACCCGCACACCAACGTCGTCCCGTACAGCGGCTTGAACTCGTCGAAGCGCGACCCGTCGAGCACGCGGGCCAGCACGTCGCGGACCTCCACGGCGCGCTTCGCGTCGCTCGCGGCGCATCCCCGCAGCTCGGAGGGGTCGTAGCGGGGTTCCTCGACGACGGCCGGGCTCGGCGTGGGCGGCAGGCCCAGCGACGCGACGATGCGCCGCCCGATTCGCAGCGCGTCGTACTCGTCGGCCGCGAGGTGGTCGGCGAGCCCGGACTCGCGGGCGTGCATCTCCGCGCCGCCGAGGGTCTCGTCGTCGACGTCCTCGTTGATGGCCATCTTCACCAGCGGCGGCCCGCCGAGGTAGACGGTCGCCTGGCCGCGGACGAACACGGTGTACTCGCTCATCCCGGGCATGTAGGCCCCGCCCGCGGTGGACGAGCCGAACACCAGCGCGATCGTCGGGATCCCGGCCGCCGAGAGCCGCGTCAGCTCCCGGAACGTCCGGCCGCCGGGGACGAACAGGTCCGCCTGGCGCGGCAGGTCGGCGCCGCCGGACTCGACGAGCGCGATCACCGGCAGCCGGTTCCGCTCCGCGATCTCCAGCGCGCGCAGCTGCTTGGTGACCCCGATCGGCGTGATCGAGCCGCCCTTCACCGTCGGCTCGTTCGCGACCACCAGGCAGTCGACGCCGCTCACCGGCCCGATCCCGCAGATCAGGCCGGCGCCCGGCGTCGTGAGGTCTGGCTCGTGCGCGCCGGCGAGGGCCGCGACCTCGAGGAACGGGGCGTCGGGGTCCAGCAGCAGGTCGACGCGCTCGCGGGCGGTGAGCTTGCCGCGCTCGTGGTGCCGGTCGACGTAGCGCGCGCCGCCGGCAGCGAGCACGGTGTCGACGACGGCGTCCACGTCGGCCAGGGCGGCGAGCATCGCGTCGCGGTCCGCGGCGAAGGTCGCCGACGTCGGGTCGAGGCGGCTCACGAGCGCGGGCGCAGGTGAACGATTTTCGTCGCTGGGGCGACCACATCCGTTCACAGGAGCCTCGATGCGACGACCTCGTCCATGATCTCGTTCGTCCCGCCGCCGATCCCGAGGATGCGGGCGTCGCGGTAGTGCCGCTCCACCTCGACGCCGTGCAGGTAGCCCGCCCCGCCGTGGAGCTGCACGGCCTGGTCGACCACCCAGTCACAAGCCTCCACCGCGGTGTTCTTGGCCATCGCGAGCTCGGTGACGACGTCGGCGCCCGCCGCGTACCGCGCGAGCACGTCGCGCACGTACGTCCGCGCCACGGTCGCCCGCCGCGCCATCTGGGCGATGCGGTGCCGGACGACCTGCCGCGAGGACAACGGGGCGCCGAAGGTCTCCCGCTGCCGCGCCCACGCGATCGTCAGGTCCACGCAGCGCAGCGCCGTCGCGTACGCCTGCACGGCGAGCGAGATCCGCTCCGTGGCGAAGCGCTCCATGATCTGGCGGAACCCGGTGCCCTCGGCGCCGACGAGGTTCGCCGCCGGCACCCGGACCTCGTCGTAGGCGATCGTCGCGGTGTCCGAGCAGTGCCAGCCCATCTTGCGCAGCCGCGTGCGGGAGACCCCGGGACGGTCGGTCTCGACGACGAGCAGCGAGATCCCGCGGTGCCCGGGGCCGCCGGTACGCACCGCGGTGGTCACGTAGTCCGCGCGGACCCCGGAGGTGATGAAGGTCTTCGCGCCCGTCACGACGTAGTCCTCCCCGTCGCGCACCGCCCGGGTCGTGACCGCGGCGACGTCGGAGCCGGTGCCGGGCTCGGTGATGCCGAGCGACCCGATCAGCTCGCCCCGCAACGTCGGGCGCACGATGCGGTCCACCAGCTCGGCCGACCCGTGCAGCGCGATGTGCGGCGCCGCGATCCCGTGGGTGAACAGGCCCGCGCACACCCCGCTCGACCCGCCGGCGAGGATGAGCTCCTCGGCGACGAGCGCGCTGTCGAGGTGGTCCCCGTCGCCACCCGCGGCCTCCGGGAACCCG
>NZ_JBVPVA010000410.1:0-3567 GCF_055612215.1 Actinomycetospora sp.
GGGGGCTGGCAGCTCATCGGGCACACCGACCACGTGCTGTGGGACCTCGACCGGGACCCGCCGGCCGTCCTCGTCCCGGGCGCGCGCATCCGGTTCCGGGCCCGATGAGCCCCCTCACCGTCACCGCGACCGGTCCGCTGACCACCGTCCAGGACGTCGTCGGGCGCCCCGGCCGGGCCGACCTCGGCGTCGGCGTATCGGGTGCGGCCGACCGGGCGGCGCTGCGGCGGGCGAACCGCCTCGTGGGCAACGACGAGGCCGCGGCCGGCCTCGAGGTCACCTTCGGCGGCCTCGGGCTCCGGTTCGAGGCCGGCTCCGCCGGCGGGCCGACGACGGCGGTGGTCGCCGTGACCGGCGCGCCCGCGCCGGTGCGCATCGGGGACCGCCCCGGGGACCTGCACCGCGCCGTCGTCGTCCCCGCGGGCGCCGAGCTGCGCCTGGGCACACCGGCCTGCGGCCTGCGGACCTACGTCGCGGTGCGCGGCGGGATCGCGGTGGAGCCCGTGCTGGGGAGCCGGGCCACGGACACCGTCGCGGGCCTCGGTCCGCCGGTGCTCGAGGCCGGCGTCGAGCTGGCGGTGGGGGAGGCGCCCGTGACGCCGGTGCCCTGGGTGGACGTCGCCCCGGAGGCGGGGCTCGGGGACGAGCTGACGCTGGGGGTGGTCCTGGGCCCGCGTCGGGACTGGTTCACCGACGACGCCGTCGCCACCTTCCTGCGGACGGCGTGGACGGTCACCGAGGACGCCAACCGCGTGGGGTTCCGCCTGGACGGGCCCGAGCTCGCCCGCACCCCCGAGCGCGACGGGGCGGAGCTGCCGAGCGAGGGCGTGATCCGGGGGAGCGTGCAGGTCCCGCCGTCCGGGCGCCCGACCGTCTTCCTCGCCGACCACCCCGTGACCGGTGGCTACCCGGTGATCGGTGTGGTGACCGACGCCGACACCGACCGCGCCGGGCAGCTCCGGCCGGGGGCGTCGGTGCGGTTCCGGCGGGTGGCGGTGCCGGTGACGTCAGAGGAGTTCCGGTCCTGACCCCGGACGTCCGGAAACCGTCGTCGATCACGAGGAGGGCGCGCCGATGCCCGACCACCCGTACCTGCACCAGACCGTGTTCGACGCCGTCGACCCCCGCCCCCTCGCCGAGTTCTACCGCCGCCTGCTCGGCCTGCACTACCGCCTCGGCGACGCGCCGCCGCCCGAGGGCGAGCCCGATCCGCAGGCCGAGGACTGGCTCACCCTCTGCGACGCCGACGGCCGGCGTCTGCTCGCGTTCCAGCCGGTCCCGGCGCTCCTGCCGGTGACGTGGCCCGAGGGCGACCAGCCGCAGCGCATGCACCTCGACCTCAGCGTGCCCACGATGGCGGACCTCGAGGCGCAGCACCGGCGCGCGCTCGAGCTGGGGGCCCGGCTGCTGCGCGACGAGTCCGACGACCCCGAGGAACCGCTCTACGTCTATGCCGACCCCTCCGGGCACCCGTTCTGCCTCTTCCTGGCCCCCGGCGGCCCGACGGTCGACATCGAGCCCGGCTGAGCCGAGAGCGAACACCCGGGACGGACACGGGTGTCGTGCGTGATGCTCTGGACGCATGGACGTCATCGACCTGCGAGCCGACCTGCGGATGCTCGTCGGCGTCCCGGGCCAGGCCTACCTGATCCGGACCCCGCGCGGGGTGGTGCTCGTCGACACCGGTGCCGTCGGGAACGGGGAGGCCGTGGCGGCGGCCCTGCGCGACTGGGGGCTCGACCGCGGCGCGCTGCGCCTCGTGCTGCTCACCCACTGGCACGCCGACCACGCGGGCTCCGCCGCGGAGATCGGCCGGTGGCCGGGCGTGGACGTGGCGGTCCACCGGGTCGACGCGCCCGCCGTGCGCGGCACCGAGCCCGGTCGCCCGCCGGTGCTCACCCCGGCCGAGGAGGTGCTGTTCGCGCAGATCGCGGCCGGCGGCCTGCCGGACGCGCCACCGGCTCGGGTCGACCGCGAGCTCGACGACGCAGGCGTCCTCGGGGGAGCGCACGTCGTCGCCACCCCCGGACACACCGACGGCAGCGCCGCGTTCTGGTTCCCGGACGCCGGGGTGCTGTGCACGGGGGACACCGCCGCGAACCACGAGGGCGCCGTCATCCTGGGGCCGTTCAACGCCGACCGGGAGCAGGCCCGGGCGTCGTTCCGCCGGCTCGGCGCGTTCGACGCGGCCGTGGTCTGTTTCGGGCACGGAGCCGCCCTGGTGGGGGAGGACACGCGGCTGCTGCGCGAGGCGGCCGCGGCCGCGACGGTGCCGGACCCGCTGGGGGCCTGAGCCCGATCAGCCGGTCGCGCGCTCCGCGGCGGCGAGCCACTCCCGCCACTGCTCGGCCTGCCGGTCGGCCTCCTTCGCGCGGCGCTCGTCGCCGGCAGCGCGGGCCTTCGCGGCCTGGGCCTCGTACTGGGCGACGCGCTCGCGGAACTGCCCGACGCGGGCCTC
This sequence comes from Actinomycetospora sp., assembly GCF_055612215.1. Classification (NCBI taxonomy): domain Bacteria; kingdom Bacillati; phylum Actinomycetota; class Actinomycetes; order Pseudonocardiales; family Pseudonocardiaceae; genus Actinomycetospora; species Actinomycetospora sp. The sequence goes on from NZ_JBVPVA010000410.1 coordinate 2,459, forward strand.
CTTCTCCGGGTCGACCCGCGACCAGCGCTTGTCGACCGCGGCCCGCACCCGGTCCTCGACCTCCTTGAGGCGGGTGGCGAACTCGCGGACCCGCTCGCGGGGCACCTTGCCGATCTCGTCCCACCGCTCCTGCACCGAGCGCAGCGCGGCGCGGGCGGCGTCGATGTCGGAGAGGTCGATGGCGGCCGCCTCGGCGAGCAGCGCCTCCTTGGCCTTCGCGTTCCCGACGAACTCCGCGTCCCGCGCGTCGAACGTCGCCGACCGCCGCGAGAAGAAGTGGTCCTGCGCGCCGCGGAAGCGGGCCCAGAGGGCGTCGTCGGCGTCCTTGGAGGTGCGCCCGGCCGCCTTCCACTCGACCATGAGCTCCTTGTAGCGCCCGGCCGTCGGGCCCCAGTCCTCCGACTCCCGGAGCGCCTCGGCCTCGGCGACCAGCTCCTCCTTGCGCGTCTTCGCGGTCGCGCGGGCCCGGTCGAGCTCGGCGAAGTGGGCCCCCCGACGGCGGGTGAAGGTCTCGCGGGACTTGGCGAAGCGCTTCCAGAGCGCGTCGTCGGTCTTGCGGTCGATCCCGCGGATCGTCTTCCACTCCTCGAGCATCGCCGAGAAGCGGTCACCGGCGTGCTTCCAGCGCGTGGTCTCCTCGGCGAGGGTCTCGGCCTCGGAGATCAGGGCCTCCTTGCGCGCCACCGCCTGCTCCCGCGCGGTCGACTTCGCCGACTTCTCCGCCCGCCCGGCCTGCTCGGCCGCGGCGATGACGGCGTCGAGGCGGACGACGAGCCCGGGCAGGTCGCCGACGACGGTCGCGACGTCGAGCCGCTCCCGCAGCACGGTCGCGCTGCGCAGCAGGCCCGACGCGTCACCACGCCCGGACTGCAGGCGGCGCACGAGGATGTCGGCCTCGGTGCGCAGGTCGTCGAACCGGCGGGCGAAGTGCGCGAGGCCCTCGACGGCGTCCCCGGCCTGCCACGACCCGACGGCGCGCTCGCCCTCGGGCGCCACGGTCCAGACGGTGCCGTCGGCGTCGACGCGGCCCCAGCGGGCGGGCTCGTCGGAGGCGGGCACGACGGTCGGGAGCTCGGCGACCTCGGCGGCGGCCGCGCTCGGGGTCGGGG
>NZ_JBVPVA010000800.1:0-6411 GCF_055612215.1 Actinomycetospora sp.
GGGCGAGCGGATGCGGGGCGTGGGCGGACCGGAGACCGAGCAGCCCTCGCCACAGCTCGTCGCGCTCCTGCAGGGGGCGGGCACCCGGTGGGCGGCCGCGACGACGGGTGCGATGAACCAGGCCGGTCTGCAGCTCGCCTCTGGGGTCCCGGTCATGCCGATCGGCGGGTTCATCGGCAGCGACCCGGCCCCGACCCTCGCGGAGTTCCAGCAGGAGGTCGCCACGGGCCAGGTCCGCTACTTCGTGGTGGGCGGCGGTCCCGGCGGGATGATGGTCGGCCCCGGCGAGGCGCCGACCCCCGGCGGCGCGCCGGCCCTCGGCGGGGCGCCGACCCCTGGCGGGGCGCCGGGCGCCGGGCGCACGGGCGGCGCCGGCGGCCCGATGAGCCGCGGCACGTCGGGCGAGATCACCTCCTGGGTGAGCGCCCACTTCACGAAGCTCGAGGTCGGGGGACGCACCGTCTACGACCTGGGCCGTCCGCTGTCCTGACGGCCGCGCGAGCCGGCGCGGCGGTGCCCACCCTCCCTCGGGGCGCCGCCGCGCCGACGTGTGTCCGGCGTGGGCCCGGATCCACACCCGGTACTCAGGAAGCGTCCAGGAACCCGCGTCACGATCGGGTCATGAGGTTCTCGCTGCGCTCGGGGCGCCACCCGGTCCCGCCGGTCCCCTGCCCGCGGACCCCCCGCAGCGGGGCCCAGGAGCAGCCGGGCAGCCGGGTGGCCGCCCGGCACTCTCCGGCCGACCCCGGGCCACCGCCGGCGCCGGTCGCCGACGAATCGCCCCCCGAGGCCCGGCTCGAGGACGACGCGCCCGCGACGGTCGAGGTCGTCGCCTCCCGCTCCACCGCCCGGCTGCTGGAAGCGGTCGTGCCGGCGACGTGGCGGATCGTCGCCACCGACCGGCCCTCGTACCACCCGTGCGTCGACTTCGTCGTCCTCCTCGGGCCCGACCCCGCCGTCGTGGCCGGGATCGTCGAGCGCCAGCCGGGCGCGGAGGTCGTCGTGCTCCTGCCGCGGCACGCCCCGACCGCGCAGCTGGTCGCCCTGCTCGACGCCGGCGTCTCGATCTGCCTGCGCGAGAGCCCGGCCCGCCTCGTCGCCGGGCACATGCTCGCGCGGCGCCGACGCGGTGGCCCCGGGCGCCGGGTCCGCGTCGAGGGGTGAGCAGCGGGCTCGGCCGACCGGTGTAACGGCGCACCCGCGCCCGTGCGATGCCTGGTCGACGGTCCCGCGGCGGCGCGGGACCCGAGACCGAGGAGCACGGGCGCCGATGAGGGCTGGTAGGGGCATCCGCGTCGCGGCGGTGCTGACGGTGGGTCTGGTGGGGCTGGCGGTGGTCGCGCCCGGCATCGCGTCCGCGGGGACGACGACGCCCGCGATCACGTGCGAGGCGGGCCGGGTCCAGGACGCCTCGGGAACCTGTGTGCCCGCGTCCGGAGGCTCCACGACGGTGCCCGAGACGGTGCCGTCCCCGACCGTCCCCCCGGTGTCCGACCCGGCTCCGTCGTCGACCGGCGGCGCCGCCGGATCGTCCGCCAACGAAGGGTCGTCGGCTGCCCCGTCGTCGCCGACGTCGCCCTCGGGTGCCTCCGGTCCCACCACCGGCGCGCCCGGCGCGGCGGCGGTCCCCGCCGCCGGCACCGCCCCCGCCGTCGTGACACCGAAGGCTGCCGCGGCCGACACGCCCGCCTCGGTCTCGAAGGCGGCGGCGACGCTCACCGGGGCGCCCGCCACCGGGACCTCGCTCGGCGACGTCCTGGGGAGCCTCCCGACCGGCAACCTCGCCGGGCTGCCCACGATCCCGGATCTCCCCGAGAACGGGACCTTCACCAACCCGCAGGACGCCTGCCTCTACCTGGCGAGCAAGGTCAACGCGCCGACCGGGCAGGAGAGCGCCCTCGGCGGGCAGTTCACCTCCTTCTGCGGATCGCTGCCGGAGTCGTTCGGCGCGCTCGACCTCACCGGGCTGATCTCGAAGCTGACCGACCTGCTCGACGCGCTCAAGGCCACCCCGGCGCCCCCGGCGCCGACCACCCACACCACGCCCATCCACACCGCGTGGGGCGACCTGCCCGCGTCGTTCCACGACCTCGACTGCGCCCAGCTCACCTACGACGAGGCCCAGGCGGTCCTCGCCGACGACCCCTCCGACCCGAACCACCTCGACGGGGACCACGACGGCATCGCCTGCGAGCGCAACCAGCGCGACTACCGGACGGTGTGCGACGACTACACCGGCTACCCGGTGGGTGCCGTCGCGACCGGTGACTCCGCGCCCGCCGTCGACCCCCGCGCTGCGACGGCCCTCGGCGGGCTCGCACTGGCGGCCGTCGCCGGTGCCGGTGTCACCCGCCGCGAGGAGCCCGAGGACGCCGGGGACGATGTGACCGACGACCTGCTGACCGCCGAGGAGCGCTGACATGCCGTCCGGAACCCTCGAGCGCGGCGCCGACCGCACCGGGCGCGTCGCCTCGATCCTCACGACGGTGATCGTGGTGCTGCTGGCGGGCGTCGCCCTCGTCGCCGTCGTGTCCGGCGGCGGGCCGGGCGCCGGCTCCGCCCGCACCGGGCCGGCCACGGTGGCCGAGCCGGCCGGCGCGCCCACCGCCACCCTGCCGCTCGCGTCGTCGGCGCCGACCGGGATCGAGGTCCCCGCCATCGGCGTCACCCGCGACTCGATCATGAAGCTGGGCTTCAACGAGGACCGGACCCTGCAGGTGCCGCCGGACGCGGCCACCGTCGGCTGGTTCTCCCGCGGCGCGGCCCCGGGGACGGTCGGCCCGGCGGTCTTCGCCTCGCACATCAACTACGCGGGCAAGAAGGGTGGCTTCGCCGACATCGGGCAGCTCGCGGCCGGCGACGAGGTCCGGGTGCACCGGGCCGACGGCTCGTCGGTCGTCTTCACCGTGGACCGCGTCGAGCGGGCGTCGAAGAAGGCGTTCCCGACGGCGGCCGTGTACGGCCCGACGACGCGCCCGGAGATCCGGCTCATCACCTGCGGCGGGACCTTCGACGCCTCGACCCGGAACTACGAGGACAACGTCATCGTCTTCGGGCACGCGACCCGCGCCTACGAGAGCTGAGCCACCGCCCGGACCGGGCGTGTTCTCACGGAATCATCAGGTCCGGCGGGGACCCTGGTCCCATGACGTCCGCCGGGATCGCCGAACGGCCCACCGTCCCGATGCGCCCGCTCTCCCCCGGGAGGGCGCCGCGACCGGGAGGGTGGGCCGCACGCGTCGTCGTCGGCCTGCTGCTCGGGGTGGCGGGGACGGTGGTCGTCGCCGCGAGCTGGCTGCTGCTCGTCGCCGACCGCCACGGGCGCCGGGTCGACCACGCGATCATGCTCGCCGTCCAGGACCGCTTCTCGTCGGTGCAGGACGGGATCCTCGGCCTGCTGCACCTGGTGAACGTGGCGTCGGTGGGCCTGGTGCTGGTCGTCGTCGCCGGGATCGCGCTGGCACGCCGGCGCCCGGGGGCGGCGGTGGCGGGCGTCGCACTCGTGCTGCTGACCCAGGTGCTGACGCAGGGTCTGAAGGCGGTGCTGCCCCGGGAGGGGTCGGCGGAGAACTCGCTGCCCAGCGGGCACGTCACCGTGATCACCGCGCTGGTGATCGCGGCGGTGCTGGCCCTCCCGGCGGCGCTGCGCGTCGTCGTCGGCCTGGTCGGCGCGGTGGGCGTGGCGGGTGCCTCGGTCGCGGTCATGGCGGTCGGGTGGCACCGCCCGAGCGACGTGATCGCGGCGTTCGGGGTGATCGCCGCGGTCGGGGGTGCGCTGCTGCTCCTCGACGGGGTGCGGCGCGCGGTCGCCGGTCAGAGCGGGGCGCTCGCGTCCACGAGGCGGATCCCGCCGATCGAGCGCTCGACCACCGCGGACCACCCGCGGTCCCGCATCTCGTCGGCCAGCTCGCCCGGTCCGAACAGCCGCGCCTGACCGAACCGCGCCAGGGTCTCGGTGACCGCGCGGAGCGGGCCGGGGGCGTGGGCGGGGACCGCGATCGCCGCCGGCCCGCCGGGGCGCAGCACGCGGGCCATCTCCTCGAGGGCGGTGCCCAGATCGGGCACGAGGTGCAGGCAGAGCGAGCAGGAGACCGCGTCGACGGTCCCGTCGCGTAGCGGCAGGTCCATCGCGTCGGCCCGGACGAAGTCGACGCAGGCGAACGGCGTCGAGCGGGCGGCGCGGGTGAGCATCGGTACCGAGAGGTCCGCGGCGATCACCAGGCCGTCCCGCCCGACGGCGCGCGCCAGCCGGCGGGTCAGCGTGCCCGGACCGCACGCGAGGTCGAGCACCGTCTCGCCGCCGACCAGCCCGAGGCGCTCGTCGACGCGGTAGAACGCGCGCAGGTTCCCGCCGCCGAGCAGGTCGGGGACCACGCCCTCGATGCGGTCGCCGACCGCGAGCAGCCCGTCGTAGCCCCCGGCCCCGCCCTCGCTCTGCCAGGCGTCCTGGAGCCGTCCGCGCGAGCCGGGGCGTCCGGCCACGAGGTCGAGCCACGGTCCCGTCGGGTCCGACGGCGGGTGGGTGAGCAGGGCGAGGACGCGCTCGCGCGCGCTCACGGCGAGGCCAGGGCGTGCAACGTCGCGAACTCCTCCACGATCAGGTCGATCAGGCGCGGGAGGTCGGGTACGAGCCGCGCGCAGGAGACGAGCCCGATGTCGACCGACCCGTCGTAGCTCTGGACCGTGATGTTGAGGCCCTGGCCGTCGGCGACGGCGCTCACCGGGAAGTAGTGCCGGGCCCGCGCGCCCGCCATGTAGAGCGGCTCCTGGGGCCCCGGCACGTTCGAGACGATCACGTTGAACGGCAACAGCCCGCGCGACGCCCAGCTCGTGGTGACCCGGCTGATCACCGTGGTGATCGCCGGCCACCCCAGGCCCGCCCCCTCGGCGGCGAAGTTGCCCGGGCCCGCCGTGAACACCGCCTTCGCGGTCTTCAGCGCGGTGTGCGCCGCGGCGAGGCGCTCCCCGGCGTCGTCGAGGTCGGTGGGCAGGGTGGCGACGGTGGCCGACACCCGGTTGGTCCACATGTCCTCCTCCTCGCCGGTGCGCAGCGAGACGGGGACCATCGCGGACAGCGGGGTGTCGGGCAGCGCGTCGTGCTCGAGCAGGTAGTGGCGCAGGGCGCCCGCGCACGCGGCGACGACGACGTCGTTGACCGTGGCGCCGAGGGCCTTGCCCGACTCCTTGATCTCCGACAGCGGCACCGACCGGTGCGCGAAGGCCCGGTACCGGCTGATCGGGGCATTGAACGGGGTCGGCGGCGCCGGGGTCGGCGGCAGCCGGGGCGGGTCGGCGTCGGGGTCGCGCTCGCGGCCCATGTTGAGCACCGCCCCGACCGGCCCGCGCAGGCTCGCCCGCACCCGGTCGGCGAGGTCGACCACCGCGGGGTGCCGGGTGGCGGCCGCCATCTGCTGCCCGGCGCGGGCCGCGAGCAGCAGCGCCCGTCCCGGACGCAGGGCGCCGTGCCAGGCCGCCCGCCCGAGCAGGCCCGCGTACGAGGGTGGGTCCTCCGGGGCCCACTCCCCGGCGTGGGCGGGCCGCTCTGCGTCGGGGGTGTCGTCGAGCATCAGGGCCAGCAGCTCGGCGCCGGAGGCCCCGTCGATCGCGGAGTGGTGGACCATCGTCAGCAGCGCGAACCGGCCGTGCGGCGAGTCCTCGGTCGGCGCGAGGCCCTCGATGACGTGCGAGACCCACAACGGGTGGTCCCGGTCCATCGGCCCGGCGACCAGGCGCCCGACGAGCGTGTCGAGCTGCTCGTCGGTGCCCGGCGGCGGGACCGCGGAGTGCCGGACGTGGAAGTCGAGGTCGAAGTCCGGGTCGGAGATCCAGTAGGGGTGGTCCAGCCCGAGCGGCACCTCGACCACGCGGCGGCGCAGCGGCTCGAGCAGGTGCAGCCGGTCCGCGAGCTGGCGCCGCCACGCGGTGAAGGGCTCGAAGTCGGGGTCCGGCTTGTCGAGGACCACCAGCTGGCTCACGTGGGTCGGCTGGTGGTCGTCCTCGGCGGCCAGGAACACCGCGTCCAGACCCGACAGCTGCTGCACCGTTCCTCCTCGTGACCACGATGTGTCGGCACCCGGACGGCTCCGCGCCGAGAGTCTGACCGGTCGCCGTGGTCGCGGCCACCCGACGACCGGACGTGATCGTCGACCACGGTCGGTGACAGCAGAGGCCCCCGGATTGGGCCCTTCAGAAATCTTCCGTGTCACCCGTACCGGGAACGGCCCGGGCGCGTTGGACGCGCTGAGTGGTCACGCCCTCGTATGGGCGCGACCCCCGGCGTCATTCGGGAGACGGCGGCACTCCCCGGCGGACACGAGGAGAGAAGTCATGACCCGGCCACGCCACGCGATGCGGCCGCACCCGCTGCGCAGCCCCGGCGTCCTGGTGGGGGTCCCCGTCGCGGCGGCCGTC
>NZ_JBVPVA010000817.1:0-3205 GCF_055612215.1 Actinomycetospora sp.
CGGGTGCGGACCGCGAACGCGACCGCCCCGATGACGACGGCGCAGCCCGCGAGCTGCCAGGTGGTCGGGAACTGGCCGAGCACGAGCATCCCGAGCAGCACCGCGCCGACCGGCTGGAGCAGCAGGATCGAGGCGCCGGTCGACGACGGGAGCCGCGCCATGCCGCCCGCGATGAGCACCCACCCCATGCACTGCCCGATCAGGGCGAGCAGCGCGAGCCACCCGAGCGCGTGCCAGCCGGGGGTCAGGTCCACGCCCTCCCACAGCGAGCCCAGGACGAACGCGCTCACCGCCGCGGCGGCCGTCGCGAGCGCGACCGGCCCGGACTTCTCCCCCGGCGCCGAGCCGAGGCGCAGCAGGAGCAGGTAGCCGGCGTACGCGAAGGCGGCCATCAGGGCGAGGACCGTCCCGAGCACCGGGTGGGCCGCGCCGCCGCCGCCGTCCGCGAGTCCCCCGGCGAGCGCGACCCCGCCGAGCATCACCGGCACGGCCAGCAGGAACGACGGCCGGATCCGCTCGCCGATCACGAGGAACGCGAGCAGCGGCAGGATCACGACCTGGACGTTGACCAGCACCGTCGAGACCCCGGCGCCGACGGCGTGGATGGCGCCGGTCCACAGCGTCATGTCCACCCCGAGCAGCAGCCCGCCGAGCACGACCAGCCACGGTCGGCCGCGCGGCACCTCGGCGTGGACCGCGGCCTGCACCCGCCGGCGCCGGCGGCGTTCCAGCAGCCCCATCGGGACGAGCACCGGGAGCCCGAGCAGGCAGCGGAACGTCGTCGCGGTGCCCGGGGAGGTGCCCGAGAGCGCGATGAGGATCGGTGAGACGGCGATGCACAGGCTGCCCGCGATCGCGAGGAGCCGCGGATCGAGCGGGCCCCGCCGGGTGGCGGTCGGGGTGGCGGTCGGGGCGGGCAGCGTCACGGCCTCCAGGGTGATCCCGGCGATCGTTCAGGACCAGCGCGGACTTCTGGCCGAGAACCGTTACGTTCTCTGATGTGTTCGGGACCACGCGCCTGCAGGCGCTGCACGCCGTCGCGACCCACCGCACCGTCGGGAAGGCGGCCGCGAGCCTGCACCTGACGTCGTCGGCGGTCTCGCAGCAGCTCGCGGCGCTGGAGCGGGAGGCGGGCGCGGCGCTGACCGAGCCCGCCGGGCGCGGGATCCGGCTGACGCCCGCGGGGCTGGTCCTCGCCGAGCACGCCGCGGCCGTGCTCGACCGCCTCGCGGTCGCGCGTCGCGACCTCGACCGGCTCGACGACGACGTCGTGGGCCCGGTGCGCATCGGGGCCATCCCGACGACCGTGCACGCGCTGGCGCCGGCGTCCCTCGCGCGGCTGCGCCGGGCCCACCCCGACCTCGTCGTGCTGCTCGAGGACGGGGAGGCCGAGCAGACCCTGCCGGCGCTGGTCAACGGGGACCTGGACCTGACCGTCGTCGAGAACTGGGACGGTCTCCCGGCCCCCGTGCCGGCCCGGACGAGCCGCACCCGGCTCTGTGACGACATCCTCGACCTCGCGCTCCCCCGCGAGCACCCGCTGGCCGCGACGGGCCGGGTGGCGCTCTCCGACCTGGTCGGTGCCGACCTGACCTGGGTCGCCGACACCAGCAGCACCCGGGCCCACGACTGGCTGGTCGAGCGCCTCCGGCGCGAGGGCGTGGAGCCGCGGGTCACCTGCCTGGTCTGCGGGTTCGCGATCCACCTCGAGCTCGTGGCGGGCGCCGGCCTCGCGGCGATGATCCCGCGCCTCGCCCGCCCCGCGATCCCGGCCGGGGTGCGGATGGTCGAGACGGATCCGGTGCTCTCGCGCACCGTCGACGCGGTGTGGCGCACCGACCGCGAGACGCCGGCCGTGCGGGCCGCCGTCCGGGCGTTCCGGGCGACCGCCGAGGCGCGCCACCCCGACGTCAGCTGAGCAGCACGTCCGCGTCGAAGCAGGTGTGGTCCCCGGTGTGGCAGGCCGCGCCCTGCTGGTCGACCAGGACGAGCAGAGTGTCGCCGTCGCAGTCGAGCCGGACCTCGCGGACGGCCTGGGTGTGGCCGCTGGTGGCGCCCTTGACCCACAGCTCGCCGCGCGAGCGCGACCAGTAGGTGGCCTCGCGGGTGGCGAGCGTGCGGGCCAGCGCCTCGTCGGTCATCCACGCGACCATGAGGACCTCGCGGGTGTCGTACTGCTGCACCACCGCGCAGACCAGCCCGTCGGCGGTGCGCTTGAGGCGGGCCGCGAGCTGCGGGTCGAGGACGGGGGCGGTCTCGATGGTCGAGCTCCGCTGCGCTGCGTCTCCGCCGGTCACCGGACCTCCACGCCCGCGCCGCGCAGCGCGTCCTTGACCTCGCCGATGCGCATGATCCCGAAGTGGAAGACGCTGGCCGCGAGCACCGCGTCGGCGCCCGCCTCGACGGCCGGGGCGAAGTGCTCGACGGCGCCCGCCCCGCCGCTGGCGATCACGGGCACGTCGACGAGGGCGCGGACCTGGCGCAGCATCTCGAGGTCGAAGCCGTTCTTGGTGCCGTCGGCGTCCATCGAGTTGAGCAGGATCTCCCCGACGCCGAGCTCGGCCCCGCGCTGCGCCCACTCCAGGGCGTCGATGCCGGTGCCACGCCGGCCGCCGTGGGTGGTCACCTCGAACCCGGACGGCGTGGGCTGCTGGTCGGCGGGCACCCGCCGAGCGTCGACCGAGAGCACGATGCACTGCGACCCGTACCGCCGGCTGGCCTCGCCGAGGAACTCCGGGCGGGCGATGGCCGCGGTGTTGATCCCGACCTTGTCCGCCCCGGCGCGCAGCAGCTTGTCGATGTCGTCGTTCGTGCGCACCCCGCCGCCGACGGTCAGCGGGATGAAGACCTGCTCGGCGGTGCGGCGCACGACGTCGTAGGTCGTCTCGCGCTCACCCGACGACGCGCTGACGTCGAGGAAGGTCAGCTCGTCGGCGCCCTCGGCGTCGTAGAGCCGGGCCATCTCGACGGGGTCGCCCGCGTCGCGCAGGTCGACGAAGTTCACGCCCTTGACCACCCGGCCGGCGTCGACGTCCAGGCAGGGGATCACGCGGACGGCCACACCCATGGCGATCAGCCTACGACGCTGCGCGGAGCGCCTCGGGCAGGGTGAACGCCCCCGCGTAGAGCGCCTTGCCGATGATCGCGCCCTCGACGCCCACCTGGGCCAGGCCCGCGAGCGCCCGCACGTCGTCCAGCGTCGCGA
>NZ_JBVPVA010000862.1:0-1815 GCF_055612215.1 Actinomycetospora sp.
TGCTCGCAGAGGTCATACTCTGCGTGTCGCGGAGCTCGAAGAGCCCGAGGTACCTGGGGTTCCGCAGCCGAGGAGTGCTTGAGGAGATCCGATGCCGCTGACCCCTGCCGACGTCCACAACGTCGCGTTCAGCAAGCCGCCCATCGGCAAGCGGGGCTACAACGAGGACGAGGTCGACGCCTTCCTCGACCTCGTGGAGGCCGAGCTCGGGCGTCTCATCGAGGAGAACAACGACCTGCGCGAGCAGGTCGAGCAGCTCGAGCAGCAGCTCTCGAGTGCGCACTCCGACCTCGACGACGCCAGGACCAAGGCCGCACAGGCCCAGTCCGCGGGCTCGCAGTCCCCGCCGCCGTCGTCGGCGCAGACCACGATGGTCGCGCCGCCCCAGCAGCGTCCGATGGAGGACGCGCCGCGCACGGTGCAGCAGCCGATGCCGGTGCAGCAGCAACCGCCGCAGCCCCAGCAGCAGGGGATGGTCGGGTCGCCCTACGGCGGCGACCCGTCACCGATGGCCGGCGGGGGTGACCACCACGTCCAGGCCGCCAAGGTCCTCGGGTTGGCGCAGGAGATGGCCGACCGGCTCACCGCCGAGGCCAAGTCCGAGGCGGACGGCATGCTGTCCGACGCGCGGACCAAGTCCGAGCAGCTCCTCTCCGAGGCGCGCACGAAGGCCGACAGCATGGTCAACGAGGCCCGCAGCCGGGCCGAGACGATGCTGAACGACGCGCGGACCCGCGCGGAGACGCTCGAGCGGCAGGCCCGCGACAAGGCCTCGACCCTCGAGCGGGACGCGCAGCGCAAGCACAACGAGACGATCACCCTGATCGAGCAGCAGAAGAGCGGGCTCGAGAAGAAGATCGACGAGCTGCGCACCTTCGAGCGGGAGTACCGGACCCGGCTCAAGACCTACCTGGAGTCGCAGCTGCGCGATCTCGAGGGCCGCGGGTCGGCCGCGCCTGCCGACGGAGGCAGCCGGAACGGCTCGGGCGGATACGCGACCAGCGGTTACGGCTCCCGGGCCGAAGCCGGCAGCTGAGTCGGGCGAGCCGGTCGGGGCAGGGGAAGGCTTCCGGACCGGTGACCCGACGCGGTATTTGAGGGGTCGACCGTGCTTCTGCTCGTCCTGTTGTGCGTCGTCGTCGCCTTCGGGCTCCTCGTCGTCGCCGTCGTCACGACGACGGCCGCGTGGGCCTGGGGCTCGGTGGTGGCCAGCGCGGTCGCTGCGATCCTGCTGGCGGCGGACTTCGTCCGTCGTCGTCGGACCGCGGACGCCACCTCCGGCGCCTCGGCGCCGACCGGTGGCGACGAGGCCCGTCGTGGTGACTCGGCGGTGTCCCAGCCACAGCCGGTCCAGGCCGGGCCGGGTGGTCCCGGGTCGGAGCCGATGACCGCGGCGAGCGCACCGCGCGCCTTCGCCGGGGGACCCGGGGCGCCAAGCAGCCCTGGTGGTCCCGGCCCGCAGAACGGCCAGGGCGCACCGAACGGCCAGAACGGGCAGAACGGCCAGGGCACCCCGAACGGCCACGGTGGTCAGGGTCCGGTCGGTGGGAGCGCTCCGGCTGACCAGCGCGGTCCCGCGGCCCAGCAGAGCGGTCCCGCGGCGCAGGCCCCCGGCCAGGGCGGTCCCGCTCAGGGCGGCCCGGCCCAGGGCCCCGGTGGACGGCCGCCGATGGCCCCGCCACCCATGCGCCCGCGCGGCATCCCGCCGGGCCTGCGGGCCACGACGACGGGTCGCCTCGGCCACGATCCCTCCCGCGTGCCGAACGCCCCCGAGGGATCCCGGTTCCTCGGTCTCGTGCCGCTCCCGCACACCCC
>NZ_JBVPVA010000876.1:0-4328 GCF_055612215.1 Actinomycetospora sp.
CGGGCATGCCGTCTGGTGCGTCGTTGGCGGATGGGACGAACGGCGACGACGTGTGGTTGATCGGCATGGCGTGCCCCCTCGGTCCGGGCGCTGCTCGCGGAACGGACCGAGCCTAGACCGCTCGGCGCCCGATCGGGACCCGTCGGCGCCACCGGTTCTCCACGGGTGGGGGATCAGTGCCCCGAGCTGAGGACCTCGGTGGCGGTGAGCGCGGCGAGGACGGCCTGCACCGTCGGGCTGACGAGCCGGACGATGTCCTGGTCGATGCCGGCCGGCACGAACCGGCCGCCCGCGATGGCCCGCGCGCGCCCGACGGCGGCGTGCACGTCGACCGGGTCCAGTGCCCGCACGCGCCGCCCGTGGTGGAGCAGCACGGTGATCATCGCGGTGGCCTCGTCGGGATCCGCGCCGTCGAGCACCGCCCGGACGACGGCCCGGTCGTGGTGCAGCGCCGTGGTCTCGTGGACCCGCAGGGCCGAGCCGAACACCGGCATCGCGAGGTAGCCGAACACCCGGCGGGGCTCGCGGTGGGCGAGCCCGCGCTCGACGAGGCGGTCCATGGTGCGCCGGATCATCTGCGCGCCGCGGGGCCCGGTGACGGCGTGGCCGAGGTCGGACTTCCGGCCGCCGCCACGCAGCAGCCCGTCGGCCACCCAGTCGAGCAGCGGGTCGGACGGGGCGACCGGGCCGGCACGGTAGGTGGACCCGGCGTCGAGCAGGGAGGCGTCGAGCATGAGCTCGACGAGGGCGGCGGCGACGAGCAGGCCCGCCGGCTCGGTGAGGCTCGAGACCGGGCGTCCGTCCTCGTTCCCGAGCACCCAGGCGACCCGCTCCGGGAGGGTCAGATCCCGGGTCGGGGTCGACCACCGTTCGGAACGCACGGGTGACAGCCTAGGCACACGACACCGTGATTCCTCACCCGGTCGGGCGCCCCGGGCGCGGCCCCGTCGCCACGCGGTGTCCACCACACGACGGGCGGCGCACCGACGACTCCGGACGGACCACCCGTCTGCGCCGCGCCCGCCTCGACGGGCGTCCGACCGCCACCGGAACCGGGAATCAGGGGTGCCCGGTCCGGGGTTGGGGCGGGCATGAGCAACCTCGACAAGGCCCAGGAGCTCCAGCGGCTGCACGCCGCCCCGGAGCTGCTCCTCGTGGTGAACGTGTGGGACGCGATCACCGCCCGCGTCGTCGCCGACACCCCCGGGACGACGGCGCTCGCGACGGCGAGCCACGGCATCGCGGCCTCCCGCGGCTACCCCGACGGCGAGGTCATCCCGCGCGACGAGATGATCGCCGAGGTCGGCCTCATCGCCCGGCAGACCGACCTGCCCGTCAGCGCCGACCTCGAGGCCGGCTACGGCGATCCGGGCGGCACCGTGTCCCGCGCGATCGACGTCGGGATCGTGGGCGCCAACCTCGAGGACCAGATGAAGCCGCTGGACCAGGCGGTGCGCGCCGTCGAGGCCGCGGTGAAGGCCGGCGAGCAGGCCGGCATCCCGTTCGCGCTCAACGCCCGCACCGACGCGTTCCTCAAGGCTGGGGACCGGGACCCCGAGGAGGTCATCTCCGACGCGATCGCCCGCGGGAAGGCCTACCTCGAGGCCGGCGCCACCACCTTCTTCGTCCCGGGCAAGCTCGACGAGGCGCAGCTGACCCGCATCGTCGGCGAGCTCGGCGAGCGCAAGGTCAACATCATCGGGATCCCGGGCTCGATCTCCCTCGAGGCCGCGCAGCGCATCGGCCTCGCCCGCGTCTCCTACGGGCCCTGGAGCCAGAACACCGCCCTGACCGCCCTCGCGAAGCTCGCCGAGGACGTCTACGCCGGCGGCGGACTGCCCGCGGACACCCGCAAGCTCAACTGACCCCGGGGCGGTCGGCGACGGGCTCCAGGAACTCCAGCCGGTTCCCGAAGGGGTCCTGGGCGTAGAAGCGGCGGAACCCCGGGAAGTCGGTGTCCCACGTGACGTCCTGGCCCGTCGTCGCCACCCGCCGGGCCGCGTCGTCGAGGTCGGTGACGACGAGGCCCGGGTGGGCCTTGCGGGCCGGGGCGAACGGGTCCTCGACCCCGAGGTGGATCTCGACGCCGCCGCCGCGGAACCACGCCCCGCCGCGCGCGGCGAGCACCGGCGGCTTCTCGACCTCGGTCATCCCGAGGACGCCGACGAAGAATCCGCGGGCCTCGTCCTCGCGCCCGGCGGGCATGGCGAGCTGGACGTGGTGCAGGTGGCTCAGCACGGCGATCAGTGTGCGCCCGGCTCCGGCGCGCGCGGAGCGGCGGCGCGTGGTGCATCGTCGGCGGGCCTCACCCGAATCGGCGCCGCGCCTCGTCGAGCCCCTCGCCGTCGCACCCGTCCAGGCCGGCGGCGCGGCCGTTGGCCGCGAGCAGGAGCGCGCCGACCGGGCCGTGCACCTCGGGGCCCTCGCCCGCCGACCAGTCCGCGTCGACGGCGCGCAGCCGCAGCCCCGCGAAGCGCTTCGCCGCCCCGACGAACGGCGCCGCCCAGACGTGGCGCAGGCACGGCAGCGCGCGCTCGACGGGGAGCTCGCGCCCCCGCCCCAGCGGGATCCACACGTCCTGGGAGTGGACGAGGAGGTCGTTGAGCGGATCGAGCTCCCCGGCGAGCGCCAACCGCCGGTCGACGTGCGCCATCTCGCGCAGCTGGCCGATCAGCTCCCCGGGCCGGAAGGCCGCGGCCCGCTCCCGGGCCATGTCGGCGAACGCCCGCTCGAGGTTCCCGCGCGCCCGCAGCGTGCGCCAGAACGTCCAGGGCACCGACTGCCGCGTCGAGAGGGTCAGGTGCGCCACGACGTCGTGCACCGTCCATCCCGCGCACAGCGACGGGACCGCCCACTGTTCCGGCGCCAGCGCCTCCAGGTCGTCGGCGAGCCCGAGCCGCTCCGCGGCCACGTCGTCGAGCATCCCCACCCGTGCAGTCATCCGATTCTCCTCGCCTCGGTGGTCCTGACGGACAGGACCGGCCGGACGAGCGGAACTCATCGCCCTTGACGACCCGCGTCGCACCGGCCCACGGTGGGGTCGCCCGGGCGCGTGACGCGTCCGGTCGCGAGAGGGAGCACCCATGATGGCTGCGGAGCACGGTCGGCACGAGGACGACGGG
Organism: Actinomycetospora sp.; assembly: GCF_055612215.1. Lineage (NCBI taxonomy): Bacteria > Bacillati > Actinomycetota > Actinomycetes > Pseudonocardiales > Pseudonocardiaceae > Actinomycetospora > Actinomycetospora sp. Next base: position 3,123 of record NZ_JBVPVA010000876.1, read on the forward strand.
CACGACCCGTCGCTGCCCGCGACCGAGAAGCGCGAGCGGGAGGAGGAGGCGGCCGCGGACGCCGGGACCGGATCGCCGGGGGCGCCCTCGCTTCCCGAGACCGAGCGCCGGACGCGCGAGCAGGAGGCCCGGGAGGACTGACCCTCCCGCCGGAATGCGGTCGCCCCGTCCCGAGTTGATTGAACCGTGAAGAAGATTGGGTTCCTGTCGTTCGGGCACTGGTCGCCGTCGGGGCATTCGCTCGTGCGCTCCGCCCGGGACTCGCTGCTGCAGTCGATCGACCTCGCGGTGGCGGCCGAGGAGCTCGGCGCCGACGGGGCCTACTTCCGGGTGCACCACTTCGCCCAGCAGCTCGCGTCACCGTTCCCGCTGCTGGCCGCCGCGGCCGCGCGGACGAGCCGCATCGAGCTCGGCACCGGCATCATCGACATGCGCTACGAGAACCCGCTCTACATGGCCGAGGACGCCGGGGCCGCCGACCTGATCTCGGGCGGGCGCCTGCAGCTCGGCATCAGCCGGGGCTCCCCGGAGCAGGTGATCGACGGCTGGCGCCACTTCGGGTACGAGCCCGCGGCGGGCACGACCGACGCCGACATGGCGCGGGAGCACACGCGGCGCTTCCTCGAGGTGCTGTCGGGCGAGGGCTTCGCGGCGCCGAACCCGCGCCCGATGTTCGCCAACCCGCCCGGGCTGCTGCGCGTCGAGCCGCACTCCCCCGGGCTGCGCGACCGCATCTGGTGGGGCGCCGGGAGCCGCGCCACCGCGGAGTGGGCCGGCGAGCAGGGCCTGAACCTCATGAGCTCGACGCTGCTCACCGAGGACACCGGCGTGCCGTTCCACCGGCTGCAGGCCGAGCAGATCCAGCGCTTCCGCGACGCCTGGGACGCGGCCGGCCACGAGGGTGAGCCGCGCGTCTCCGTCAGCCGCAGCATCTTCCCGATCGTGTCCGACCTCGACCGGCAGCTGTTCTGGCGCGAGCGCCACTCGACCGACCAGGTCGGGCACCTCGACGGCGGGGACGCGCGCTTCGGGAGGACCTACGCCGGTGAGCCGGACAAGCTGGTCGCGGAGCTGGCCGAGGACGAGGCGATCGCCGCCGCGGACACCCTGCTGCTCACGGTGCCGAACCAGCTCGGCGTGGACTACAACGCGCACGTGATCGAGAGCGTGCTGACCCACCTGGCCCCGGAGCTCGGCTGGCGCTGA
>NZ_JBVPVA010000877.1:0-5590 GCF_055612215.1 Actinomycetospora sp.
GAAGCTGGTCAAGCGCTCGATCTCGATGAAGGCGCTGGACGCGGGTGACCCGAAGCCGTCGGGCAAGGGCTACGCCATCGCCGGCACCCTGCGCCAGGGCATCGACAAGGACCACGCGCGACAGATCGTCAAGCTCGTCAAGGACGAGGGACCGAAGGGCGTGCAGGTCGCGATCCAGGACGACCAGGTGCGCGTCACCGCCAAGAAGAAGGACGCTCTGCAGGAGGTCCAGTCGCTGCTGCGCAATGCCGATCTGGACGTTCCGCTGCAGTTCACGAACTACCGCTGAGCCGCCGGGTCCGGCCGATAGGTCGCCAGCAGCACGCCGGTCGCGGTCGACGTGGCGCCGACGAGCTCGAGGCGGCGCGCGTCGTCCTCGGGACCGAACAGGCGGCGGCCCGAGCCGAGCACCACCGGATGGATCATCAGCAGCAGCTCGTCCACGAGTCCGTGCGGGAGCAGGGAGCGGACGAGCGCACCGCTGCCCATGATCACGAGGTTCCCGCCGGGCCGTGACCGCAGCGCCGCCACCTCCGCCGGCACGTCGCCGTGCAGGAGCACCGAGTTCGGCCAGGGCAGCTCGGCGTCGGCGCGGGACGAGGCCACGTACTTGCGAGCACCGTTGAGACCGTCCTTGAAGGGCCCGCCCACCCGGTTCCAGTGACCGAGCATGTCCTCGTAGCTGCGGCGGCCGAACAACCAGGAGAAGTCCGCGCCCATGCGCTCGCCCATCGCGGCGCCCATCGCGGGATCGTCGTCGGCGAGCGCCCAGCCGCCGTGCCGGAAGTCCTCGCGGGTGTCCTCGTCGGGACGGCCCGGACCCTGCAGGACGCCATCGAGGCTGACGTGGTTCACGACGACGACCCGCATCGTGAATGTGTACCACGGAATCCTACAACAGGAGCTCGTCGCTCGGGCGGTTCGGCTCAGGTGCCGGGGTGGACCCCCGGCCGCAGGCCGTGGTCCGCGGCGACGCGCCCGAGGAGCTCGCGGAGCCGTGCGCGGTCGTCGTCGTCGAGCGCGCGGCACAGCAGGTCCTCGTGGTCGGCGGCCGCGACGACGAGCTCGCGCATCCGCGCCCGCCCGGCGTCGGTGAGGTGCACGGCGCGCTGGCGACGGTCCGTCGGGTGGGCGCGCCGCTCGACGACACCCGCGCGCTCGAGCTCGTCGATGAGCACGACGAGGCGACTCGGTCCCAGCTCGAGGTGCTCGGCGAGCGCCTGCTGGCTCTGGCCGGGCTCGCGGGCGATCGCGCGCAGCAGGGCACTCTGCGGCAGCGTCAGCCCCATCGCGGCGAGCCGATCGCCGAACAGCCGGGAGCCCAGGGCACCGACCTGGGCGACCAGGAAGCCCGTCCCGGTCGGTCGACGTACCGGCGGCCGCTCCACGTCCTCCACGCCGGAGACTCTACTCAGCACATATCATTCATGGTATGAATTAGTCACGACATGAACTGATCGAGGAGTCGACGATGCAGGCGAAGACGGTGCTGGTGGCGGGGCTGGCGACGGCGGCGGTGGGCACGCTGCTCGAGTACGTGACGGGGGTCCCGGGCTTCCCGACGGTGCCGCCGGGCCCGATCATCCTGGCGGCCGCGGCGGTCGTCGTGGCCGTGGTGGCGTGGCGGTGGATCGCCGCACTCGGACTGCTCGTGGCGGCCTTCGTCGCGGTCGGCGCGATCGCCTCGGGGACGACCGTGGGCCTGCTCGCCACCCCCCAGGTGCCCGGGCAGTTCGTCGCGGCCCTGGTGCAGGTCCTCGGCCTCGTGGTGGCCGTCGTCGGTGGCGTGGTCGCGCTCGTCGCCGCCCCCGTGCCGGCGCGGCCCTGACGATGTCGCCCGGGGAGCCGGCTGCCACCTGGCGGGAGGCGTCGACGGTGGCACGGGGCTGCTACGTCCTCGCCGCGGTGCTCGCCGTGAGCGGGATCGTGCACGCCGCGATCCTGGTGGCGACCGGCGGCTCCTGGGACGGCCCGCTCTCCTTCCGCAAGCCCGCGTCGTTCGGCGTGTCCTTCGGGCTGACCCTGGCCACCGTCACCTGGGTGCTGGGCCTGCTGCCCCGACGCGGTGTCCCCGCGCTCCTGGTCCCGTTCGCGCTGGCGTGCGCCACCGAGGTCGTCGTGATCACGGTGCAGGCGTGGCGGGGCCTGACGTCGCACTTCGGGGTCTCCGGCCCGGGCGCGGGCGTCGTCGCGGGCGCGGCCGCGGGCGGCGCGGTCGTGATCGTCGTGACGACGACCGTCGCGACCCTGCTCGTCTGGCGTCCCCTGCCCGAGGTCGCCCCGGAGATGCGGCTGGCGCTGCGCGCCGGCTTCGCGAGCCTGCTGGTGGCGCTCGCCCTCGGCGTCTACATGCTCGTCCGCGGGGTGGTCATCTCCCGCGGCGACCCGTCGGGCGCGGCGGCCTTCGCCTTCTCCGCGGGGGTCAAGCCCGGGCACGCCGCGACGATGCACGGGGTCCTCGTGCTGCCCCTGCTGGCCCGGCTGCTCGCGGGCACGGCCCGGCCGGCGCGGTTCCGCCTCGCCGTCGTGCGCCTGGCCGCGGCCGGCTACGGACTCCTCGCGGGCGTGGTCGTGGTGGAGGTCCTCGCCGGGATCGACCCGCTGGCCGGGACCTCCGTCGCGGGCACCGTCCTGGCCGCCCTCGGCGCCGCCGCCCTGGTCGCCGCCGTCGGGGCCACGCTCGTCAGCGTGGCCGCCGCGCCCGGCGGGGCCGGGAGCCCGCGGCGAGCACGCCGGTCCTGACGGGGATGCGCCCGGCGCGTACGGGCCGCGGATCCCGGACGAGGGCCCGGGCCGACCGGTCGCCCGGGTCCCGGTCGAGCCCGGCGAGGGCGCGACACCAGAGGTCACCGACGTCGACGCCGAGGCGCTCGAGCGCGGCCACCGCGGCACTGTCCGGGTCGCCCAGCACCGCCGCGAGCACGTCCTCGACCTCGAGGTCCGGCACCCCGCGGCGGTCGGCCCGCCGCTGCGCGGTACCGACCACCACCCCGGCCCGGACGCTGAGCGGTGGCGGGCCGGGGGACGGTTCCGGGGCCCTCGGGAGCACCCGGCGCACGGCGTCCGGGTCGACGCCGGCGAGCAGCCCCGCGCCACGCTCCCGGTCCTCACGGGCGAGCCCGAGCAGCAGGTGCGCCGTCCCCACCGCGGGCGCGCCCAGCGCCGTCGCCTCCTGCCGCGACAGCTCGAGCATCCGGGAGTAGCGACGCGGCGACCGCGGGGGCAGGCACATGCAGGCAGCCTCACGCGCCGCCCGTACGGGCACCTCGGGGACGATCCCCGAGGTTCCTCCGGGTCACCCTCCCGACTGACGTCGTGTACCTCTTACCGGTAGTAGCCCATACATGCGGTAGGTGTTACTTTGCGTCGCACGTACAGCGACGGAGGTGGACGAGTGGGCGCTCGGCAGCATCAGGACTACGGATTCTTCGGTCCCGGCTCGGTGACCTGGCGGGTCTGGGGCTATCCGACGTCGATCGTGCTCGGATTCCTCCGCGCCGTCGTCATCGAGGAGCTCGACCCGCACCTGGTCGCGTCGGTCGACCAGTCCGGGCAGGTGAAGCTGCGCCCGAAGCTGCGCTACGACCGCACGATGCAGTACTTCGCGACGATCAAGTTCGGCGACGCGGAGTCCGTCCTGCGGGCCTCGGACACCCTGATGAAGATCCACGCGCGCGCCGTCGGCCACGACCCCGTCACCGGCGGGATCTACGACGCGAACGACCCGGCCTCCCAGCTGTGGATCCACCTCACCGCCTGGCACTCGATCCTCTACACCTACGAGATCTTCGGCCCGGGGAAGCTCACCGAGGCCGAGGAGGCGCAGTACTGGGAGGAGTGCGCGCGGGCGGCCGAGTTCCAGACGATCGACCCGGCCGACGTCCCCCGCAGCCGCGACGGCATCCGCGCCTACTTCGCGGCCTACCGTCCGCGACTGGTCGGTTCCGAGGTCGCGCAGGACATGATGGACTTCCTGCTCGACGCGAACACGATCGTCCTGCCCGAGCGCATGCCGGCCGCCGCGCGCTTCGTGTTCAACGCGGTGGCCCGCCGCGCCGTCATCGCCACCCTGCCGCGGTGGATGCGCAAGCTCGGCGCCACCACGCAGTCCGGCCTCACCGACCGCGTCGCCATCGCGCTCACGCGGCCGGTCGTCCGCGCGGTCGCCGCCAGCACCTGGCTGCAGGTCTGGGCGCTGCGCCTCGCGAGCCCGCGCACCGCACCGATCCTCGAGCCCGTCCTGCGGGGCACCCCACCGGTGCACCCGGTGCTCCGGGCGCCCGCCGAGGCCCGCGCGCAGTACGGCGTCACCGACCCGCGGGAGCAGTACGCCGCGATCCTGGCCGATCGGGCGCGGGCGGCGGGTCCGGCGCCCTACCCGAAGCACCACCACGAAGAGCTGGTGCCCTTCCCCGCCTGACGTCGGTGGTCCCCGGGTCCGCGCCGCCCGGGGACCCCACGACGCGGGGGGCCCGCGGTCAGACGCGCCGGCGACGCCCGCCGACGAACTGGTGGGCGCCGGCCGCGCCCGCCACCGCCGCCGAGCCGAGCAGGCCGTACCAGAGGGCGTCGCCGCCCGCCGCGCCGCCGGTGGACCCGTCGCCGGCCGCGACACCGCCGACCGGCACGTCCGTGGCGGTGGTGGCGACGGGCCCGGCGGCGGACGTGGTGCCGGGGTCGGACGACGCGGCGGTCGGGGTGCCCTCGGTGTTCGTGACGGCCTGGACCGAGCCGGCCGTCGAGCCGTGCCCGTAGTCGTAGGACTCGCAGGCCGTGCCGTCGTGGTCGGCGTCGAGGCGGTTCGGGTCCGAGTGGTCGCGGTCGAGCACGCGCTGGGCCTGGGCCTGGCTCGTGAAGTCGCGGCAGTCGAGGTCGTTGATCGCCGGGCGCGCGGAGCGGGTCGAGGTCGACGACGCGGGCCGAGGTGCGGTCCCCGGGTGCTGGGTGCCGGCGTGCGGGGTGCCGGTGTGCTGGGTGCCCGGCGTCGGAGCGGCCGGCTTCGGGGTGACCGGCGTCGACGACGAGCCGCGGTGCGGCAGCGACTCGCACGCGATGCCGTCGTGGTCCCCGTCCAGGTTGCCGTGCCCGCCCGCGCGCAGCGCCGCCTCGGCGTCCTCCTGGTACTGGTACGACCCGCAGGTCGTGTGGGTGGCCGGCGCCGCCGAGGCGATCCCGACCAGCGGTCCGACGCCGAGGCCGAGGACGGCGGCGCCCGAGAGCACCACGCGCCCGGCGACGGCGGGACGGACCGGACGGAGCGGACGGACCGGACGGACACGACGGTGAGCAGGCACGGATCTCCCCCGAGAGATGTGGCGTGGAAGCAACGGCACCGTGAGCCGGCGCCGTGGGTGGCTGCCGGGGGCCGTTGTGCCGGGGATGTCGCCGGGGGCCGCCCCGCCGTTATCGACCCGGCGCGCGACCACACGAACGGGGGATGCGGCCCCGTCGGGAGCCCGGGTGCGGCACCGGCCCCGGGAGCCGCGCCGTCTACCCTCGCCGGGGCGGGTGCCTGACGGGGTGGGCCCGCGAGGCGCGGAGGTAGCGGCGATGACGGGAGCCGGGACGTGAAGGGGATCGTGCTGGCGGG
>NZ_JBVPVA010000965.1:0-2785 GCF_055612215.1 Actinomycetospora sp.
GAGCGCGTCGATCCCGCTGGCGCCGGGCAGGTGCAGATCCAGCAGCACGCAGTCGGGCCGGGCGGATTCCAGTTCGCGTTCGGCGTGGGCCATCGACTTCGCCCACACCACCTCGATGTTGGCGACCGCGTCGGTGATCAAGTCCTCCACCAGCACCGCGTCGGCGCGGTCGTCCTCGACCAACAGCAACGACAGTGACTGCCAACTTGCCGTCGGGGTCACAGGAGCGCGCACGGGCATCAAATCCCGGCCATCTGGGGACGGGCGTCAGAAGGCGCGTTCTGCACTGCAGACCCCTTTGCCGCGATAAGCCCTTTGTGACAGTGGTCGGACGTATGTCGGTGACTGTTTACCGATCGTCGGCGCGGACTTCACGCACCGAGTGCAGATCCTAAGCGGTGCGGCTCGACTCTCCGCAACAGCATCGCCGAAAATCGATTCAGCGCAGCAACGCTCGCGACATCACCACGCGCTGAATCTGATTGGTGCCTTCGTAGATCTGCGTGATCTTGGCGTCACGCATCATCCGCTCGACCGGGAAGTCGGTGGTGTATCCGGCGCCGCCGAAGAGCTGCACGGCGTCCGTCGTCACCTCCATCGCGGTGTCCGAGGCGAAGCACTTCGACGCCGAGGCGATCAGGCCCAGGTTCTTCTCGCCCCGCTCGGCCTTCGCGGCCGCGACGTAGACGAGGTGGCGGGCCGCCTCGATCTTCATCGCCATGTCGGCGATCATGAACTGCACGCCCTGGAAGTCCGAGACCGACTTGCCGAACTGCTTGCGGTCGCGCACGTACTCGACGGCGGCGTCGAGGGCGCCCTGCGCGATGCCGACGGCCTGCGCGCCGATGGTCGGGCGGGTGTGGTCCAGCGTCGCGAACGCCGTCTTCAGCCCGGTGCCCGGCTCACCGATGATGCGGTCGCCGGGGACGCGGCAGTTCTCGAAGTAGATCTCGGTGGTGGGCGAGCCCTTGATGCCGAGCTTGTGCTCCTTCGGGCCGACGCTGAAGCCCTCGTCGTCCTTGTGCACCACGAACGCGGAGATGCCGTTGGCGCCCTTGTCCGGGTCGGTCTTCGCCATGACGGTGTACCAGTCGGAGACGCCGCCGTTGGTGATCCAGGCCTTGGTGCCGTTGAGGATCCAGCCGTCGCCGTCGGGCTGCGCGCGGGTGCGCATCGAGACGGTGTCCGAGCCGGCCTCACGCTCCGAGAGCGCGTAGCTGATCATCGACTCGCCCGAGGCGATGCTCGGCAGCACCTTCTGCTTGAGCTCCTCGGAGGCCGACAGGATGATCGGCATCGACCCGAGCTTGTTCACCGCCGGGATCAGCGACGCCGACGCGTCCACGCGCGCGACCTCCTCGATCACCATGCAGGCGATGATCGAGTCGGCGCCCTCGCCCTGGTAGGCCTCGGGGATGTGGATGGCGTGGAAGCCGGCCGCGGTCAGCGCGTCACGGGCCTCCTGCGGGAACCGGGGCGTGGCGTCGACCTCCGCCGCGTGCGGGGCGATCTCCTTCTCGCACAGCGCGCGCACGGACTCGCGCAGCGCAGCGCGCTCCTCGCCCAGGTCGTAGACGTCGAACTCCGGGTCCACCGCGAACTCCTCCCACCGCCACCACTTTCGTGTCACGGTACCGCCAGGTGCTAGGACGTCCTACGGTTCCGCGCGATGGCCCGCGTCTCACCGTCGGCGCGGCCGCCGGCACTCCGCCGTTTCACCCGAGCTGGGGCGCCACCTCCGACGCGACCAGGTCGAGCTGGTCGAGGTCGGCCAGGTCGAGGGTCTGCAGGTACACGCGGGTGACCCCGGCGCGCTCCCGCCACTGCCCCAGCCGGTCGACGATCTGCGCCGGCGTCCCGGCCAGGGGGTTGGTGGCCAGCGCTGCCCGGTCGACGCCGAGCGCCTCGGCCCGGCGGGCGACGGCCGCGTCGTCGGTCCCGATCACGAGCGTGTGGGCGCACGAGCGGACGAGGTCCGCCGGGTCGCGGCCGGCGTCGGCGCAGGCCTGCGCGACCCGCTCGAATTGCGGCGCCGCGTCGTCGAGCGCGGCGAACGGGATGTTGAACTCGGTCGCGAACCGGGCAGCCAGGGCCGGCGTCCGGCGCGGGCCCATCCCGCCGACGATCACCGGGACGGGGTGCGCGGGCTTGGGCAGGGCGGGTGAGTCGACGACGGTGTAGTGCTCGCCGGAGAACGAGTACGTCTCGCCGGTCGGGGTCGCCCAGAGCCCGGTGACGATCTCGAGCTGTTCGGACAGGCGCGCGAACCGTTGCGCGAGCGGGGGGAACGGGATGCCGTAGCCGGTGTGCTCGGCCTCGAACCACCCGGCGCCCAGACCGAGCTCGATGCGCCCGCCCGACATCTGGTCGGCCTGCGCCACGGCGATCGCGAGCGGCCCGGGCAGCCGGAACGTGGCGGACGTGACCAGGGTGCCGAGGCGGATGCGCTCGGTCTGCACCGCGAGCGCGGAGAGCGTCGTCCACGCGTCGGTCGGACCCGGCTCCCCCGACGACCCGCCCCTCGCGCGGTAGTGATCCGAACGGAAGAACCCGTCGAAGCCGGCGTCCTGCGCCGCGCGGGCGACCCGGAGGAGGTCGGCGTAGGACGCACCCTGCTGGGGCTCGGTGAAGATCCTGAGGTCCACCGGTCCCACGGTAGGGGGGCGGCCGCCCCCGTCGTCAGGAGCCGCCGGGTCCGAGCGTGCGCACCGCCTCGTCCTTGCCGGCCACCGAGGTGCGCAGGTCGGCCTGGAAGTCGGCCATCCGGGCGGCGAGACCGGCGTCG
>NZ_JBVPVA010000005.1:0-4604 GCF_055612215.1 Actinomycetospora sp.
GGCGCCAACGACGAGGAGATGAACCTGTACTTCGTGCCCACCGGCGCGCTGGACGCGCTGGGCGAGGACCAGGCGCGCGCGGCACTGGCGGCCGCCCACCCGGACGCCGACCGGCTGTTGGCGCAGGCCGCCGGGTCGCCCGGCGAGCGCTACGCGAGCGTGGTCACCGAGCTGCTCTTCCGCGGTCCGGCTCGCCGGCTCGTCGCCGCCCACCGCGGCCGCGGCCACCGCTACGAGTTCGGGTGGCGATCCCCCGCCTTCGGCGGGCGGCTGGGCGCGTGTCACGGCCTCGAGCTCCCGTTCGTCTTCGGCACCCTCGACACCGCGTCGGGACCCGATGCGCTCCTCGGCGAGAACCCGCCCGCGGAACTCGCCGACGAGATGCTGGCCGCGTGGACGTCCTTCGCCCGCAGCGGGGACCCCGGGTGGGCGCCCGACGACGAGACGGCCCCGCCGCGGCGGTTCGTCTGAGGGACTGGTCTGCTCCGCACATGGACCGCGGCTGCTCCCACACCACCTCCGGGCCCGACGAGGCGCCCCGCCCGACCGGCCCCGCGTGCTGACGGTGCTGCCCGTGTCGGGTGTCCGCCGGCTCTTGGTCGGGGCCGCGATCGGCATCGTCGTCGGGGTCGTCGTCGGTGTCCTGGCCGGTGCGCTGTTGGGCGTGCTGGTCGGCATCGCGGCGGCGGGGACCAGCACGGTGGTCGCGGGGTGGCTCGTCCTCGCGCCGATGGACGCCGCGGCCACGCGCGCGAACGTCGAGCGCGAGGACTTCCGACCCGTCGTCGAGGAGATCGTCATCGTCACCGCCGCCCTGGGCGGGCTGGTCGCGATCGTGGTGCTGCTCCTGCTGAGCAGATCCGGGAGCGGCGCGGCGGCCGCGGTGGCGGCGCCCGCGGGGGTGGCCACGGTCTGGGCCGGGCTGCAGCTGACCTACGCCACCCGCTACGCCCACCGCTACTACGAGGCCCCCGAGGGCGGGATCGACTTCAACGGTGGGGACCCGCCCGCGTACCGCGACTTCTTCTACTTCAGCTACAACCTCGGCATGACCTACCAGGTCTCCGACACCGCCGTCTCCAGCAGCCGGATCCGCGGGATCGTCATGCGCCACTGTCTGCTGTCCTACGTGTTCGGCACCGTCATCCTGGCCACGACGATCAACCTCGTCGTCGGCATCGTCGCGGGCTGACCGCGGCGCCGTCGTGCACGACCCCGAGCGCCGAGGAGGCACCGTGTCCGAGCCCGCACCGGAGCAGGTCGACCTGCTGGAGGCCCTGCGCACCACCCCGTCGCGGCGCTACCTGGCGGACACCCCGATCCCGGACGCCGTGCTGTGGGAGCTGCTCGCGCGTTCCTACTGCGCCCCCGGCCGCAGCGCGACGAACAGGGCGGAGGCCTCGGCGCACAGCCGGTCGCCGTCGGAGAGCGTGCCGCGCACGAAGCGCTTGCGGCCCTCCTCGCGCTCGAACCACGCCTCGACGGCCAGCTCGGTGTCGATCGGCGCGACCGACCGGTAGTCGACGTGGAGGTAGGCGGTCCGGGACCGGGACCGCCCCTCGGCGAGGGCGAGGCGGCCGAGGACGTCGTCGAAGAGCAGCGGGACGGCCCCGCCGTGGACGACGCCGTTGCTGCCCAGGAAGTGCCGGCCGAAGCGGACCCGTCCGGTCATCCGCGACCCGTCGACCTCGTCCACGTGCAGCGGCGGCACCGCGAGCTGACCCCGGCCCGGGGCGGCCGGCAGCCGCCCGGAGATCTGCCGGGGCTCGTCGACCGACGCCTCGGCCAGCCGGCCGTTGAGCTCCGCGACGGCCTTGGTGGTGTCGGCGACGAGCTCCGGCGCCGGGACGGCGGCGGCCACGCGGTCGAGGAGGTCCCGGAGCTCGTCGATCATCGCGACGTAGCCCTCGGGCACGGGCGTGCCCGTCCAGGCCGTCGTGGTCGTGTCGGCGTCGGTGGGGACGAGCGGCGCGACCAGGACCTCCTCGTCGGACTCCGTGGACCCGTCGCTCACCCTGCTGCTCCCGCCTGCTCGCCGTGACCTCACCGGCCACCGTGCTCCCCGCACGGGGGATGCGCAGGCGGGCGTGGACATCGTCACTCCGGGGGCGGTGTCCCGGTGGCCGCCGGGGCGTCCGGCTCCGGCGGTGGCGACTCGGCGCGCAGCAGGTCGCCCCGGCTGACCATCCCGACCACGCGGTCGTCGTCGCCGAGCACCGGCAGCACCCGCCAGCGGTGCTTGATCATCCGCCGCGCCACCTTGACCAGCGGCACGTCGTGGCGCACCGCGGTGACGCCGGTCGTCATCGCCTCGCCGACCCGGGCCGCCGTCGGGCCGCGCCGCCCCGAAAGCCGGTCGGGCACCAGGTCGGCCTCGCTGACCAGGCCCAGCAGGTGGTCGTCCTGGTCGAGGACGGGCAACGCGGTGAGCCGGTTCGCCGAGAGCCACGCGGCCGCGGCGGAGACCGGGGTCGAGGGCTCCGCGACGACGAGGTCCGCGAGCGGCGTCATGACCTCGCCCGCGGTGGTGCCGACCCGGGCCTCGTCGGTCGGAGGGAGCTCGGGGTCGTCCGGCTCGGCGCCGAGGAGGCGGTCGAACATCGAGCGGCGGTCAGGCGGACGCAACAGGTCGCCGCGGGTGACGACCCCGACGAGGACCCCCCGCTCGACGATCGGCATCACCCGTCGTTCGCCGTAGCGGCGCAGGCGGTGGGACAGGATCGTCACGGGGGAGTCCGGGCTCATCGCCATGGGCTCGCGGGTCATGACGTCGCCGACGCGCGCACCGGCCCGGCCCTCGACCTCGGCGCGCAGCACGTCGAGGGTCGAGACGATCCCGACGAGGCGGTAGCCGCGGTCGACGACGGGCAGGGCGCTGAAGCGGTTCCCCGTCAGCAGGGCCCGGGCGTCCTCGAGCGGGCTGTCGGGCCTCACCGTCACGACGCCCCGCGTCATCACGCTGCTCGCCCGGGCCACCACGCCCTCGACCCTAGGTGGCCTTCGGCCTTGTGAGCACTTTCCGGTGCTATAGCACGGGAAAGTGCTCACGAGCCGGAGGCACCCAGGAACAACGTCGAATCCCCGAACTCGTGCCACAGGTAGTCGCCGGAGGCGACGGCGGCCTCGTACGCCCGGCCGACCAGCTCCGGCCCCGCGACCGCCTCGAGCAGTAGCAGGTGGCTCGCCTCAGGCGCGTGGAGGCCCGTGACCAGGCCGGACACCACCCGGGCCGGGCGGTCCGGGCCGAGCACGAGGTCGGTCCAGCCGCTCGCCGGGTGCACGGTGCCGTCCGGATCGGCGGCGGTCTCGAGCGCCCGCACCACCGTCGTCCCGACCGCGACGACCCGCCCGCCCGCGGCCCGCGTCGTGCCCACCAGCCGTGCGGTCGGCGCCGGGACCGTGAACCGCTCGGGCATCGGCGGCTCGTGCTTCTCGGGGCTGGAGACCCCGGCGTGCAGCACGATCGGCGCGACGACCACCCCGCGCGCCATCAGGCGCACGAGCAGGCGCTCGCTGAACGGCCGGCCGGCGCTGGCCATCTCGGCGCTTCCCGGCACGGTCGCGTAGACGGTCTGGTACTCCGTCAGCGGGTAGGCCCCGATGAGGTAGCCGTAGCCGCTCGGCCGGCCGTGAGCGGCGAGGAACGTCGCGGCGTCCCGGTGCGGGTGGGTCCGCGCCGACCAGAGCCGCGTCACGGTCGCGTCGGGGTCCGGGTAGGGCCTGACCAGCTCGAGCCGGACGCCGTCGGCCAGCGTGAGGACCTCCCCGGCGACGACGCTGCGGTCCGGCCCGTCCGGACGTCGGGGCTCGACCACCCAGGACCCGTCGTCGAGCGTGGCCGACACGTGCACCACCGTCGGGACACCGGAGGGACGGCGGCCGTCGAGCGCCGCGGGCAGCGTCGCCGAGGTGTTCACCACCAGGAGGTCGCCCGGCTCGAGGTGGTCGGGCAGGTCGGCGAAGCGGCGGTGGACGATCCGGTCGGGTTCGGCGACGAGCAGCCGGACGCCGTCGCGGGTCAGGCCGCGTCGCTCCGGCGGGGCGGTGGCCTCGCGGTCGGGGGGCAGGACGAAGCGCGTCACCGGCAGGGTCACGACGCCACCACCAGGTCCGCCGCGCGGTACCGCCCGCTGGGCAGCTCGCCGGCGATCAGTCCCCGCAGGGCCGGGACCACCGACTCCGGCAGCGGCCGGTCGCTGATGTCCTCGCCGGGGAACGCCTCCTGGTGCATGGCCGTCCGCATGTCGCCGGGGTCGACGGTGTAGACGCGCAGCTTCGGTTCCTCGACGGCGAGCACCGCGCCGAGGTGCTCGAGCGCCGCCTTCGACGCGCCGTAGCCGCCCCAGCCGGCCATTGCCTCGACCGCGGCGTCGGAGGACACGTCGATCACCCGCGCGCCGGGGCGCAGGGACGGTCGCAGCGCCTGGAGCAGGGCCAGCGGCGCCACGACGTTGACCGTGAGCACCGCGGTGAGGACGTCGAGCGGGTAGTCGACCAGCCGCGGCTGCGGGCTGGGCCCGAGCAGGCTCGCGTTGTTGACGAGCAGGTCGAGGCCGCCGAGCCCCGCGACGACCTGCGCGAGCCGGTGACGGTGCCCGGCGTCG
>NZ_JBVPVA010000075.1:0-3470 GCF_055612215.1 Actinomycetospora sp.
GCGTGGTCACCGGGACGTAGCCGGGTGCCTCGACGATGAAGTGCACGTGCGCGGGCCGGAAGGGGTGCCGCTCCGTCGCGCGCAGCAGGGCACCGACCGGCCCGTCGGTGGGGGATCGGGTAGTGCGCCGGGACGATCGAGCGGAACCCGAACCGGCCCTCGTCGTCGGCGGTGAACAGGCCCCGCCCGTTGCCGAGGGGCTGGCGCCCGCCGGACTCGACGTCGTAGGAGCCCTGCTCGTCGGCCTGCCACACGTCGATCCGCGCGCCCGGCACCGGGGTGCCGTCGGGCGCGGCCACCGAGCCCTCGATGAGACACGGCTCCCCGGTGCCGAGCGAGTCGATCGTGTCGCCGAGCGCGCGCTCCGGGCTGGCCACGACGTGGAACGGGCCGAGCACCGTGGAGGCGGTGGCGTCCTGCGCCTGCCGGGCCGCCTCCATCGTCTCCACCAGCATCGACGCCCCCATCACGTCGGAGAACAGGATGAACTCCTGCCGTTGCTCGTCGCACTTCTGCCCGATCGCCGTCAGGAACTCGATGCCCTGCTCCCACTCGGCGAGGCTCGGGCGCACGTCGCGCAGGAACCCGTGCAGGTGGCGCACGAGGCCGTCCACGATCTCGTGCAGCCGGGGGTCGGGGGTGTTCGCGAAGCTCGCGAGGACGGCGTCGACGGAGTCCTTCTCGGAGAAGTCCATGGGGCCTCAGGTGCGTGAGAGCGCTCGGTCGAGCGTGGTGGACAGGGTGGTGGCGGGATCGTCGGGCAGCGCGGCGAACCGCGCGGCCACGTGGTGGTCGGGGCGGACCAGGACCGCGCCGGTGTCGCCGATCCCCTCGGCCTCGAGCATGCCCGCCCACTCGCCGTAGGGGTCCTCGACGTCCTGGCCGGGTCCGACGACGACGAGGGCCACGAGGCCGGACCCGACGTCGGGCGCGGTGCCCCACGCCTGTCCGCCCGGCCCGGTGAACAGGGTGAACCGGCCGTGCCCGGCCAGCTGGACCGTCGAGACGTCGCGCCCGGTGAGGCCGAGCCACACGTGCGGCACCCGGGCGCCGGGCGTCGTCGACGCGACGTAGGTGAGCTCCGGGTCCTCGACCGTCGCGAGTGGGTCCGGCGCGAGGTCGTCGGGCACGACCGCGCCCGAGACGTAGCGGTGGTTGAGCTCCACGCCGTGCGCGTCGAACTCGTAGGCCTTGAACCGGACCGCCTCGCGCAGCGCCCGCCTCTGCTTCTCGGCCGCGTCGCCGGCGTCCTTGCGGGCGTCCATGTTGGCGCGCATCGTCGCCGGGTCGTCGGTGCCGCTCACCCCGAGCGCGTCGAAGATGCGGCCCGTCTCGGCGATGGAGCGGTTCGCGCGGTCGACCACCTGGCGCCCGATCGGCGCGCGCTCGGCGGTGTAGGTGTCGAGCAGCGCCGGGCCCGCGTCGCCGCGCAGCACCAGCGCGAGCTTCCACGCGAGGTTGAACGAGTCCTGGATCGAGGTGTTCGACCCGAGCCCGTTCGACGGCGGGTGGCGGTGCACCGCGTCGCCGCCGCAGAACACCCGGCCGGAGCCGTAGTGCTCGGCGGCCATGTGGTTCACCGTCCACGCCGAGCTGCCGAGGACCTCGACCTCGAGGTCGTCGACCCCGACGAGGCGGCGCACCAGCCCCGTCGTGAACTCCTCGGAGAGGTCCGGCGGCCCGTCGGCGACGTCGTAGCCCCAGATCGTCAGCCACTCGTTCCACGGCCGGACCATCCGCACGACGCCCATGCCGATGCCGCCGACGTCCGAGCCCGGCTGCAGGACCCAGTAGAGGACGCTCGGGCGGTGCGCGACCCACGGCGAGAGGTCGGCGCGGAAGACGATGTTGAGCGAGCCGGCCTTGCCCATCTCGCCGCGCATCGGGAGCCCGGCCGCCTCGGCGACGCGACTGCGCCCGCCGTCGGCGCCGTAGAGGTAGCGGGCGCGGATGTCGTACTCGGCGCCCTCGTCGGACCGGGCCCGGTCCCGCACGGTGACCGTCACGCCGTCGTCGTCGACGACGTGGGAGAGGTACTCCGTCGAGTACCGGACGCGCGAGCCACGGGCGGTCGCGGCGTTCACGAGCACCGGCTCCATGAGGTTCTGCGGCATGTCGCAGATGCGCGCCGGGCTCGCGAGGACGTGCGCGGCGTGGCTGCGCGGGTCGGTGCCCCAGGAGCGCACCCGGCCGAGCTCCTCGCCGGTGATCGCCGTGCAGAACGTCGTGGTGCCGATGAGGTCCTGCGGGGTGGCCTGGGCGATCACGGCGTCGGCGACGCCGAGGTCGTCGAGGACCTCCATCGTGCGCTGGTTGGTGATGTGCGCGCGGGGCTCGGCGGCCAGCGAGTCGTACCGGGTGACGACGAGGTGGTCGACGCCGAGCGTCGCCAGCGCGAGGGCCATCGCGGCGCCGGCCGGGCCGCTGCCGACCACGACGACGTCGGTGGTGGCGGCGGGTGGACGCTCCTGCGCCATGGCGGGCTCCCTCTCGGGTCGTCGGCGACCGGCCCGCCCATCCTCATCCCCGGCGGGCCCCCGAGGGAAGAGGGTCGCTGAAGATTCAACGACTCCGCGGGTGGCGCTGCAGGAAGTCGTCCGCGATCTCGTCGAACGTCAACCAGCGCACGCCGTCGTGGGAGTTGATGTAGGAGATCAGCCGCTCGTGCATGAGCAGCACCTGCGGGCGCCCGGAGACGTCCGGGTGGATCGTCATGGTGAAGACCGCGTAGTCGAGCTCGCGGTAGGCCCAGTCGAACTGGTCGCGCCAGAGCTGCTCGATGTCGCGCGGGTTGACGAAGCCGTGGGAGTTCGGGCTGCCCTTGACGAACATCATCGGCGGCAGGTCGTCGAGGTACCAGTTCGCGGGCAGCTCGAGGAGGTCGGTCTCCTCGCCCCGGTGCAGCGGCTTCATCCACTCCGCGGCGTCGGCGGAGAGGTCGATCTTCGTCCAGGAGTCGCCGACGCGGACGTAGTAGGGCGTGAAGTCGTCGTGCATCAGCGAGTGGTCGTACTTGAGCCCGCGGTCCAGCACCAGCTCGTTGGTGATCTCGGAGAACTCCCACCACGGGGCGACGTAGCCGGTGGGGCGCGTGCCCGAGCGGGACTCGATGAGGTCGATGCAGTGGTCCAGCACGTCGGACTCCTGCTGGCGGCTCATCGCGATCGGGTTCTCGTGGCTGTAGCCGTGCACGCCGATCTCGTGGCCCGCCGCGACGCACGCGTCGA
Organism: Actinomycetospora sp.; assembly: GCF_055612215.1. Taxonomy (NCBI): domain Bacteria; kingdom Bacillati; phylum Actinomycetota; class Actinomycetes; order Pseudonocardiales; family Pseudonocardiaceae; genus Actinomycetospora; species Actinomycetospora sp. The sequence continues at coordinate 3,228 of NZ_JBVPVA010000075.1, forward strand.
ACTGCTCGGGGAACGTCTCGACGGAGTGGCCCGGCCAGAAGAAGGTCTGGCGGATGCCGGCGCGCCGGAACAGCTCCAGCACCCGCGGCACCCCGACCTCACCGGCGAAGAGCCCGCGGGAGATGTCCCCCGGCGAGTCCTCCCCGCCGTAGGAGCCGAGCCAGCCCCCGACCGCGTCGATGTCCACCCCGTAGCTGACGAGAATCTCCTTGGCCATGCCCCGGATTACCCGTCCAGACCCGC
>NZ_JBVPVA010000120.1:0-5753 GCF_055612215.1 Actinomycetospora sp.
CCGTCCGCGGGCACCCACCGGGTCAGGTCGCGCCAGGTCAGGCGGGTCCGCGGGGCCATCGGGGCGGGCGCGGCGGGCGCGGGGTGCCCGAGGCAGACGATGAGCTCGGGGACCCACCCGTCGGGCAACGCCAGCACCACGCCGACGGCGGCACGGCTGAACGAGGAGACCGGTGCGGCGCCGAGCCCGAGGGCGTGGGCCGCGAGCAGCAGGGTGGCCGTGGCGGTACCGACGTCGACGTGCAGGCCGGCCGCGTCCGGCGGGAACCCGTAGTCGGCCGCGAGGCGACGGTCGGTGCAGACGGTGATCGCCGCGGGCGGGCGCGGGATCATGCCGGGGGAGACCATGCGCAGCACGTGCAGCGTGTCGGGGTCGTCGGTGGCGACGAAGCGCTGGAGGTGCCGGTTCCCGGCGGTCGGGGCCCACCGGCCGGCGTCCAGGACCGTCTCCATGGACTCGCGGGCGACCGGTTCGGCGGTCATCGCCCGGACGACCCGGCGGGTCCGGATGGCCGCCAGGACCACGTCCGCCGTGGCGCCCCCGGGGGCCGGCGTGGTCACGGTCGGTCCCGGCGGGTGGCGACCGCCTCGACGAGGTGGGCGGCGAGGGCGCGGCACAGGTCGTCGAGCCGCGCGGTGTACTCGTCCCGGCCGTGGCGGGGGACCGCGAGCTCCGGGACGTCGGCCAGGGGACCGGCGACGAACGCCGCGGTCGCGGGGGAGGCGTGCGGCGCGATCGCCTCGCCGAGTCGGCGGGCGGCGGTCAGCAGCCGCATGGGTCCGTACTCGGCGGCCTCGTCGACCTGGGTGCGGGCGGCGGTCACGAGGTAGGCGAGGAGCTCGAGCGCCCGGTCCTCGTCGAGCACCGCCCGACCGGGGAGGGGCTGCGCGCCGTCGCGCGGGTCGTCGTCCACACCGCCCATCATCGCGGTCTCCCGACTCTCGCCGACAGCCACTTACGTTACGAGTATTGACCGTAACGTAAGTGGCTCCTAGTCTTCTCCCCGGAGCAGGTGAGGACACCTGCCGGAGCTGATCGACCAGCGAGGAGCCACCGTGGCCGCGACCGCCGAAGACCTCATCGAACGCAGCATCCCCTTCCTCGAGTCGATCAAGAACAGGACCGCCGGGGAGGAGCTCGAGACCTGGCTCAACGCCACCCACGGGCCGGGGGACGCCGTGTGGGACGACCTCGCGGCGCTCGTCACCGAGGGCGTGGAGCAGGGGTGGGCCGCGAACGTCGAGGTCGACGGGCCCGGCTACCGCCGCAGCCGGATCGCCGAGCCCAGCGAGCGGCTGAGCTGGTTCAGCATCACCGCGGTCTACATGGACAGCGTCCCGGTCTACCGGGGGCAGTACCACCAGCATCCCTACGGCGAGCTGAACATGGTCGTGCCGCTCGACGAGGGCGCCCAGCTGGGCGGACCCCGCGGCTGGCAGGGCAGCGGGTGGACCGCGCCCGACCCGGCCAGCCACCACTACCCCGAGGTCCGCGGCGGCGCGGTCATCGCGCTGTTCTTCCTGCCCGCCGGCCGGATCTCCTACGACATCACCGCGCCGGACGCCGCGTGACCGTCTCCGACGCGCTGCGCTCCCGTCGCAGCGTCCGGGCCTTCCGTCCCACGCCGGTGCCGCGCGACCTGGTCGAGGACCTGCTCGCGACGGCGTCCCGCTCGGCCAGCAACTCCAACACCCAGCCGTGGCGGGTGTACGTCGTCGTGGGCGAGGCGAAGCGCCGGCTGACCGAGGAGCTGTGGGAGAGCCTGGACGCCGGCCGGCGGGAGGAGCAGCCCGAGTACCCGTACCAGCCGGACCCGGACGAGTGGTCCGAGCCGTTCCGCACCCGCCGGGCGGCCTTCGGCGACCAGCTCTACCGCCAGACCCTGGGGGTCGAGCCCGGGGACGCCGAGGGGCGGGACCGCCACCATCGGCGCAACTACGAGTTCTTCGGCGCGCCCGTGGGGATGATCCTCACGACGGACGCGCGTCCCCTGGCCGGCGCGCTGGTCGACGCCGGGCTCTTCCTCCAGGCGCTCATGCTCACGGCGCGCGAGCTCGGGCTCGACACGTGCCCCCAGGCCTCCTTCATCACCTTCCACTCCGTGCTGCGGCGCCACCTCGACATCTCCGACGACGAGACCGTGGTCTGCGGTGTCGCGCTGGGCTACGCCGACCGGGAGCACCCGCTCGACGACCTCACGACTCCCCGCGAGCAGGTCGCGCGCTTCGCCACGTTCCTCGGCGACGGCGACTCGTAGGGTGCACGCCGTGGAGCAGGGCGAGAGGGCGGCGACGGCCGGGCCCCCGGGTGCGGAGACGTCCGCGCCCACCCCGGCGGGCCGGCCCCGCGATCCGGCACTCGACGAGGCGATCATCCTCGCCACCCGCCGCCGGCTGGTGCTCGACGGCTACTCGAAGATGACCCTCGGGGACATCGCCGCGGACGCCGGGGTGTCGCGGCCGACGCTCTACCGGCGCTGGCCGGGCAAGTTCGAGCTCGTCGTGGACGCCCTCGACTGGGGCTTCCGGGCCCAGCGTGAGAGCTACCCGACGCTCGAGCTCGCCGACCTGCCGCCCCACCAGGCGTTCCGGGAAGCCCTGCGCCGCGTCGATCCCTGCTACTTCAACCCCGACGCGATCATCCTGCAGGGCGGCTTCATGGGGGAGCAGCCCCGCGCGCCGGAACTGCTGGAGCTCCTGCGGGAACGCGCGGTCGAGCCACGGCTCACCCTGCTCCTCGACGTGCTCCGTGGCCTCCAGGAGCGGGGCCACGTCCGGGCCGACCTCGACATCGACACGCTCACGACGATGTGCTTCGGGAGCTTCTTCGGTGCCTTCCTCCGCGGGGACACCGACGGGGCGGCCCTGGCCGAGCGCGTCGCCGAGACGGTCTGGCGCGTCATCGCCGTCGACACGACGACCTGACACCCACGCCGCCGCCGGCGGCGAGTTCGGGAGCTCCCGTCGTCACCGATCGTCCGCCGGGGGCGGGATCCGACGTGGTCCTGGAGGTGACGGGGGCGCATCGGCCGGGCGCGGCAGCGCTGCGTCGAGCGTGGGATAGATCTCGAACAGGGCTTCGTCGTCGAGGACGGCCCGGGCCACCTCCGGTGCGTCCGGGGCACGGACCACGCGCAGGTCCACATCGGCGACGCCTGCCTCGTAGGCCACGTCGCGGAGCACGGCAGAGGCACCGGGCTCAGCCGCGCGGACGGCGGTCAGGTCGACCACCAGCGGGTCGGCGGAGCGAGCCACCAGAGCCCTGACCTCGCGGCGCAGTTCAGCCGCGGCGGTCGCATCCAGCGCGGCGCCCACCCTGATCACGCGCACCCCGGTCGGCGAGTCGGTGACCGACAACCTCGGCCGGTCGGGCCCCGGGCCGACGCCGTTCCCGTCGGAACGGTCCACGTGGTCGTCGTCGATGTCCATCACGCCGACCTCCGGCAGACCGGGCGTGCGACGGTGCCGCCGGCGGTGGCGACGATCGACACCGAGCGCCCGTCGTCGGGGACGGTCAGGTGGTGGGAGGTGGCCATGGCTCGCTCTCGGGCGTCGGGAGCCCGGTGGTGACTCCCGCACTGTGTGCTGGGCGGACGGCAAGAGATCTGACAGGCTCAGCGCCCGATGGTCTACCCGCCCACGGCAACCTCCGACCGTTCGGCGACGACCGCCGCCCGGTTCACCGCGTGCGCAGGGTGTCTCCCGGGGCGCGGCCGTAGGTCCGGCGGTAGGCCTGGGCGAACCTGCTGACGTGCCCTCGCGCGGCTGGATGCACGGAGGGCCCTGGCTGGCTCATCCTGGACCCATGCAGCGAGTCCCGTACGCGGTCGGTGGGACCGGCAGGACGACCGGCCCGACAGCGCCCCGCGTCCTGAACGACGTTCCCACTCCGGGACGGCGGAGGGGTCGACCGGCGCGACGGGGCGACGGTGGGTGAGCCGCCGGGCATGGTCGCGAGCCCGGCCTGGGTGCGGCGTTGGAGGATGGTCCAGGACCTGCGGGAGCGCGGTATCGGCGACGAGCGGGTGTTGGCGGCGATGGCTCGCGTCCCGCGGGAGCGGTTCCTGCCCGCCGAGTTCGCCGCCGAGGCCTACGCATCCTCGCCGCTGCCGATCCCGGCCGGACAGACGATCTCGGCGCCGTACATCGTGGCGGTGATGACCGCTGCGTTGGAGCTGACCGGCATCGAGCGGGTCCTCGAGGTCGGTACCGGCTCGGGCTACGGGGCGGCGATCCTGTCCCGGTGCGCCGAGCAGGTCGTCACGATCGAGTACCACCCGGGGTTGGCCCGTTCCGCGGCGCGGGTCCTGGACCGGCAGGGGTACCACAACCTGGAGGTCCGCCTCGGCGACGGCGCCCGCGGTGCACCGGACCGGGCCCCGTTCGACGCGATCTCGATGACCGCGATGGCCAGCGGGGGGCTACCCGAACCGCTCGTCGACCAGCTCGCCCCCGGCGGCCGGCTGGTCGGCCCGGTCGGGCCCGGGCCCCGGGGCGGCGACGGTGAGCTCCTGCGGCTCCGGTCGGACGGGCACCTCGAGACGCTGATGCCCGTCCGGTTCGTGCCCCTGATCAGCGAGCCGTCGTAGCAGGGGCCGGCGGCCGCGAGCAGGCCACCGCAGCCCTGACGGGATTGCCGGCGGGTGGCGACGAGCTGACGGCATCCCGATCGAGGGGACGGTGCGTCACAGCTCGAGAGCCTCGGCCAGGGAGGTGAGCGCGGGGACGTAGGCGTCACCGTCGTCCACGAGGACCTGGGCGCAGACGTGGTCGGCACCGGCGTCGAGGTGGGCGGTGAGCCCGGCGGCGACGGTGGCGGCGTCCCCGTGGATCGCGAGGGCGTCGACGAGCGCGTCGGAGGCGGTGTCCAGGTCGTGCTCGGTGAAGCCCTCGCGGAGCAGGTTGTTCCGGTAGTTGGTGAGCTTGAGGTAGGGGTTGCTCACCTTCTCCCGGCCGATCGCGCGCGCCCGCTCGACGTCGGTGTCGAGCACGACCTTCTGCTCGGGCGCCAGCAGCGGGCCCTCGCCGAGGATCCCGCGGGCCTCGCGGGTGTGGTGCGGCGTCGTCAGGTACGGGTGTGCCCCGGCGGTGCGGTCCCGGGCGACGGCGAGGACCTTGGGTCCGAGCGCCGCGAGCGCGCGACCCTCGACCGGCACGCCGCCGGCGTCGAGCTCGTCGAGGTACTCGACGATCGTGGCGTAGGGCTTGCGGTACTGCCCCACGGCCTCCGGGTGCCCGATCCCGACCCCGAGCAGGAAGCGGTCCGGGTAGCGCTCGGCGATCCGCCGGTAGGAGGTGGCCGTCTCGGCGGCGGGCGAGCCCCACATGTTGACGATGCCCGTGGCCACGACGAGGTGGTCGGTGGCGGCGAGCAGGGACTCGGGCAGCTCCAGGTCCGCGGGTGGGCTGCCGCCGATCCACACGGCGCCGTACCCGAGTCGCTCGATCGTCGCCGCCAGCTCGGGGGACAGCTGTGCGCCGCCCGCCCAGATGCCGTACCGGCCCGGTGCCACCGTCATGTGCGGACTCCTTCGCGTCGTCGACCCCCGACGGCGACAACCCGGCCGATCCGATCCTCATTCCGGACCGGCGGTGGTCCGGCTCGCCACGCCTCGTGACGCCCACGGAGCTGCCCGTGAGCGACTCCGGGCGGACTGGAAACCCGACTGGAAGGTCGACCGGTGCGTCCGACCCCCGAACCTCCCTACGGTCGAGATCCAGCAGGAGGAGGTCGGCCCATGCATCTCTCGCTCG
>NZ_JBVPVA010000285.1:0-9791 GCF_055612215.1 Actinomycetospora sp.
CCCTGGCCGCCTCGATGCCGCCCGGCCCGGCCCGCGAGGAGCTGGCCGCGCTCGCCGCGACCGACGACGACGCCCGCGCGGCCTACCGGCAACGGATCGCCGCGCCGCGCCGGACGCTGCTCGAGCTCTGCGAGGAACACCCCGAGGCCACGCTCGGGTTCGCCGAGTTCCTCGACCTGCTGCCCGCGCTGCGCCCGCGCTACTACTCGATCTCCTCCGCGCCGGCCGCGGCGGAGGAGGCCTCGCTGACCGTCGGGGTGCTCGACGAGCCCGCCCGCTCCGGGCAGGGCCGCTACCGCGGGACCTGCTCGACGCACCTGGCCGCGGTCCCCGAGGGCGGGACGGTGTTCGCCCTGGTCCGCGAGCCCTCGATCGCGTTCCGACCGCCGGAGAACCCGCACCGGCCGATGATCATGGTCGGGGCGGGGACCGGGATGGCGCCGTTCCGCGGGTTCTGCCAGGACCGGGCGGCGCTCGCGGGGCGGGGGGTGCCGGTCGCGGAGTCGCTGCTGGTGCTCGGGTGCCGCGACCCCGAGGACGACCTGCTCTACGCCGACGAGCTGGCCCGCTGGGACAAGGACGGCATCGCGCGGCTGGTGACGGCGTGCTCGCGGGTGCCCGGCCACCCGCACCGCTACGTCCAGCACGCGCTCGAGGCCGAGGCCGACGCGGTGTGGGAGCTGCTGCAGGCCGACGCGGTGGTCTACGTGTGCGGCAACGCTGCCACCATGGCCCCCGGGGTCCGCGCCGCGCTCACCGCGGTGTTCCGGGCCAGGACCGGCACCGGCGACGCCGACGCCGAGGCCTGGTTCGCCGGGCTGCGCGCCGGCGGCCGCTACCTCGAGGACATCTGGGGCGAGACCGCCGTCGTGTGAACCGTCCTCAGCCGAAGCGCGCCAGCAGCCACCCCGCGAGGGGGCCTCCGACCCGGGCCGGGAGGACCTCGAAGACCCGGGACACGAGCCCGTTGAACCCGCCGTCGATCACGTCCGGGGCGGTGCCGGACAGCGCGTCGAGCGCCGTCCTCGCCACCTGCTCCGCGGTCCGCGTGCCGTCCGGGTTCATCGCGGTCCTCGTCGCCCCGGGGCTCACCGAGACGACCCGCACCCCGCTGCCGCGCACCTCCGCCCACAACGCGCGGCTCAAGGCGACCACGTAGCTCTTGGACGCCGCGTAGGCGGCGAGTCCGGGCGCGGGCATGTACCCCGCGACGCTGGCCACGTTCAGCACGCTGCCGCGCCCCCGCGCGACCATCTCCGGGAGCAGGAGGGCGGAGAGCTCGGTGAGCGCTGTGACGTTGAGGTCGAGCATGGCGCGCAGGTCCGTTGCATCGGCGTCCACGAGCGCTCCCCCCGGCGCGACGCCGGCGTTGTTCACCAGCAGCTCCACCTCACCGACCTGCTCGACGAGCTTGCGCGGCGCCGACGGGTCGGCCAGGTCGAGGGCGATCGTCCGGGCCGTCCCGCCCCGGGCGCGGACGGCGGTGGCCGCGTCCTCGAGGGCGGGACCGTTGCGTCCGACGAGCACGACGTCCGCGCCGTACTCGCCGAGCCGCTCGGCGATCGCCCGCCCGATCCCGCCCGACGCTCTGGTCACCAGGGCGGTACGCCCCCGCATCTGCGCTGCTGTGGTCATGCCACGACGCTAGACCTTGACATTGACGTGAACGTCAAGGTGCGATGGCGACGTGCGGATCGGTGAACTCAGCAGGCTCACGGGTGTGAGCACCCGGTCGCTGCGCTACTACGAGGAGCAGGGACTCCTCGTGGGCGAGCGGCTGCCCAACGGGTACCGCGACTACGCGCCCGATGCCGTCGACACGGTCGCCTTCATCCAGGACCTCTTCAGCGCCGGCCTCCCGTCGGACATCGTCCGGGACGTGCTCCCCTGCGCCCACGGCGAGCGCCCGCCCGGGGACTGCGCCGCCCTGTTCGCCCGCGCCCAGCGGGTGCGGGCCGCCCTGGTCGAGCAGGAGGAGCGGATCGCTCAGCGACGACGCACGCTCGACCAGTTCCTCGCGAAAGGGTCGGATCCGAGGGCGGCTCGGGTGTAGGAGTCGACGAGTGCGCGAGACGCGGCACCCGACGTCGTGCAGTGGTTCCTCGCGCCGAACACCGGCTCGAAGGCCGCTTCCCGATACCAGCTGCGGCCGCTGGCCCGAGCTCGTCCCCTACGCCGAGCGCGGCTACTCGGCCGGCCTCGGAGTCCGAACGGAGGCCGGCCGGCGCGTCAACGGCTCCTCCTCCGACTTCGCAGGCCGCGGCGCCGTCCGCATGCCTGGGCGAGGGCGGCGCTCACGCGTTGAGGACGCGGTGGACCCGAACGGCTGCGGCGAGTTCGCTGCTGCGCGACAGGACGCTTCGCCCCAGGGCTTCTTCGATCCCGTGGATCCGGTAGGCGACAGTGCGGTCGCTGACGTGGAGAACCGCCGCCGTTGCTGCGGCGTTCAGGCCGGAGCGGAGGTAGGTGTCCAGGGTCTCGAGCAGCAGGCGGCTCCTGGGGTCAGTCGCGGTGAGCGGGCCCAGCTCGCGGTCGACGAAGTGGCGCGCGGCGGGGACGTCGTGCAGCAGCGCCGCCTCGAGCGCGACGTCGTCGTACCGGGTGACGAGCCGGGGCAGGTGCCTGGCGACCCGGTGGGCGGCGAGCGCCTGCTCGTGACTGCGGCGGAACCCCGAGATTCCCCACGCTGGTTCGCCGACCGCGTACCGGGTCCGGTCCCGGGCGCGGGTGAACAGCTCGACGTGGTGTGTGCGGCCTTCGCGACGCGGCGCCGAGCCAAGCCACGCCCACACGGTGTCGGCGGTCATGGCGACCGTGAGCAGTCGTCCTTCGAGCCGGCGGGCGAGGTCGCGGAGAGAGGCGTCGGCCTCCGGTCCGGTGGCGACGACCGCGAGGTGTTCCTGCTCGAGGCGGTAGCCGAGTTCCGTGCTGTCGATGTCCGCCCCCGCGAGCACGTCGCGCACCAGCTGGACCCGCCGCTGGATGCTGCTCCGGCTCACTCGTTGGCACTCTCTGCCGTACTCGGCCGACACCTCGCCCACGACCCGGTCCACGTAGGCGAACAGGTACTTCGACCCGATCAGTGTTGCGCTGTGTCGCTGCATCGAGGACAGGTCCAGCTCCTCGATGAGGGCGAAGAACCGCTCGAGGACGACCGCGTGCCCGATCCGGTAGGTGTGCAACAGCGGTTCGAGTGCGATGTCGGCCCTCGCGGTCGCGCGCGCCACGTCCGTGGCTTCGGCGGGAGAGTGGGTCGGTGGCTGCCGGTCGTCGCCGAGCGCCTCCAGCGCGACGCGGATGTTGCCGTAGCACGATCCACGTAGTCCGTCCGCGAGCTCGGGTCGCGATGCCGTGTCGAAGTCCGGCGCCTCGTCGCGCATCCGCACGAGCATGGTGGCGACCAGGTCATCGATCTCGTCGTGCAGTTGACCGGCGACGACACGGAGCGTCCGGTCGATCCCGGTCGCCGTCATCGTATCCACCTCAGCTCGTTCCGAGACGCCGACCGATCGATGCTAAGGGCGCGGGCCTTTCGGCGAACCGCAAATTCCGACCGGAACTCTGCGGGTTCCGCATGGCGACCCGGTCGGGCGCGGCGTGAGGCTGCCTACGTCGAGAACGACGCCCGCCGAGAGGTTCGCCGGTGCGATGACCCGGCCACCGTCCGAATTCGGACGGTTCGGTGGCGGCGCCTTCTGCGACATCGGGCGTTCGAGATCACGAACCACGAGGTCAGGAGATGGGTGTGTCGACGACGAGCCATGCTGTCGAGGTACTGCGTCCTGGGCACGACCGTTACGAGGCGGCGACGAGGGGTTTCTACCGAGCCGCTCGTCCGGGGCTGCTGGTCCGGCCCCGAGGCCCCGACGAGGTCGCGGCCGTGCTCGCCCGTGCCGCACGCGACGACCTCCGGGTGTCGGTGCGATCGGGCGGGCACAGCCCGCTCGACCACGGCTCCGACACGCGCGAGCTGATGATCGACCTGGCACGTCGTGACGACGTCGAGGTCCTCGACGCCGCGCGCCGCCTCGTACGCGTGGGTGGCGGCGCGACGTGGGGTCAGGTGGCCGCGAGGCTCGACCCGCTCGGATGGGGCATCAGCGCCGGTGACACCGCCGGCGTGGGTGTCGGGGGCCTGACCCTGGGTGGCGGTGTCGGCTGGATGGTCCGACGGGACGGCCTGGCCATCGACAACCTCGTCGGCGCTCGGGTGGTGACCGCAGACGGCCGGCTCGTAACCGCTTCCGAAGGCGAGAATCCCGACCTGTTCTGGGCGCTGCGCGGCGGCGGCGGCAACTTCGGCGTCGTCCTCGACTTCGATTTCGTCGCGCAGCCGGTCAGCACCGTGAGGTTCGGGACGGTGGCCTACCGCCTCGAGGACCCGGCCGAGCTGATCGGCCGGTGGCGAGACGTGATGCACGCTGCGCCGGACGAACTGTCCAGCACGCTCGCGCTGCTCCCGCGAACGCCCGGCACGCCGCCCGCGGCGGCAGTGCTGCTTTGTCACGCCGGTGACCCCCGCACGGTGGTTCCGTACGCCGACGCGGCCATCGAGCCGCTGCTGGGCATCGGCACGGTGACCGGGACGAGCATCTCGTCGTGCCGGTACGCCGGGATCCTCGAGAATGCCGCACCCCCGGAAGGGATTCAGCTCGTCGTACGCAACGCTCTGATGACGAGCCTCGACGACGCCGCGGTCGCGGCCATCACCCGCTTCCACGCCGGACCGGTCCCGGCCGCGGTGGCCGTGCGGAGTCTGGGCGGAGCGTTCGGCCGGGTCGCTGCCGACGCGACGGCCTTCGCTCATCGTGACGCCGAGGCGATGGTGGTCGGAGCGCTGATGGTCCCGGGCACGGCGGGCGAGCCCGAAATCGAACAGGCACTCGTCCCCTGGCGCCCCGTCGCCGCGCGAGGCTCCGGCACCTACATCAATTTCCAGGGTTCGGCGACGCCGGAGGACCTCGCGGCGGCCTACCCACCTCGGACCCATGCCCGTCTCTCGGCGGTCAAGGACGCCTACGACCCCGACAACCGGTTCGCCTGCAACCACAATATCCGGCCGGCCGGCCGGACAGGCGCGCGGCGCCACACCGATCCCAGGAGCGAGGAATGACCACCAACCCGACGACGAGGCGGATCGCCACCGAGCTCGAGGGCTCGATCTCCCTGTTTCCCGTGGCCGACCTGAGCGACCCGTTGACCGCGCGCCGCACCCTCGCTGCTCTCGCCGCCGCTGCCCCGGCGCTCGACACCGCGGGCATCGAGATCGAGGACCGGACGGTGCCCGCCGCGCCGGACGTGCCGATACGGATCTACCGTCCGCGCGAAGCGCACGGCGCCCTACTCTGGTTGCACGGTGGCGGGTTCGTCATGGGCGACCTGGAGACCGAGCACCCGTGGGCCCTTCGACTCGCCCTGGGCGCGAGAGCGGTGGTGATCTCGGTGGACTACCGCCGAGCGCCCGAGCACCGTTTCCCCGCAGCCCTCGACGACGCCTACGCCGCGATGGCGTGGATCGCGGTCCACGCGCCCGACCTGGGTGTCACGCCCGAACGCATCGCGGTCGGCGGCCACGCCGCCGGCGCCGGAATCGCCGCCGCGGTGACATTGCGGGCCCGTGACCAGCACGGACCAGCAATCAGATATCAGTTGCTCAACCAACCTCAGCTCGACGACGCGCAGAACACCTGGTCGGCGCGCACTTTCACCGACACACCGTTCATGACGCGCGACAAGGTCACGGCTTCCTGGCGGCACTACCTGGGCTCCGCCCTCGCCTCCGCGTACGCCGCTCCGGCCCGGGCGAACGATCTCTCCAGCCTGCCCCCGGCTTACATCTCGACCGCCGAATTCGATCCGAACCGCGATGAGGCGATCGAGTACGCGCAGCACCTGCTGCAAGCCGGTGTGCCGGTCGAGCTGCACCAGTGGGCGGGCACGTTCCACGGTTCGCAGGCGGTCGTGGCCGCCGACGTGTCCCAGCGCCAGACGGCCGAGCTCGGCGCCGCGCTGCGCCGCGGCCTCGGCGGATGAGCACGCCACCCGATCCCCTCTCGCCGCGTCCGACGCGGTCACCCCCTGCAAGGAGCCATCGATGTCCACCACGCGCCCGTCATCGACGACGGCGCGGTCCCGGACCACGCCGTCGTCTACACCCCCACGGTCTCGGCAGGCGGTCCGCGCCATGGTCGTCGGCCTCGTCCTCACCCTGGTCGCCCTTGCCGCGCCGGTCGTCGACCAGATGAGCGCCGGCGACCTCGCCGGGCACGTGGGATCCGTCTACGCCGGTACGGGAGTCGCCGCGCCCGCGGCCTCGGCGATCACCGCCTACCTGGTGAGCGTCGAGGTGCTCGGAGGGCTGTCCTGGGTAGGGGCCATTCGAGCGGTCCGCCGAGGGCGGGATCGTGCCCCGGTCCTGGCCGCCGCCTTCCTGGTCCTCGGCACCGCGCTCGCCGTCGTCGACATCACGGTGACCGAGTACGGCCGGCCGATCCTGCCGGCGTGGCTCGGCGTGCTCGGACTCCTGCCCTCTCTGCCCGGACTCGTCGCGGTCGTCCTGCTGTGGCGGCGCCGCGCGGGGACGCTCGCGGGCGCGCACGAGGACGGCGTGAGCGATGCGTGACCTCACGCACGTGCGTACCGCGGACCGACGAGGGAGCCACCGGTGAACCGACGGGACCGGATGGCGACGGCCACGATCGCGATCGAGGCGAAGCCCGCGTCGACGATAGCGCTGCTGGCCGACGCTGCCCGCATCCCGCAGTGGATGCCGGCATTCGGCGGCGCCGTGCGGGTCGAGGACGGAAGCGCCTGCCGCGTGATCGAGGCCGGCCGGCGAGTCTCCCTCCGGGTCGCGGTCGACCTCGCCGGCACCGTGGACTTCCTGCCCGTCGTGGCGCCCGGAGTCGACGGAGGGGCCCACTTCCACGTCGCATCGCGGCCCGGCGGGGGCAGCGTCGTCGACATGAGCGTGCCGGTGGCCGTGGACGAGGACCCCGCGGTGGCCGCAGTCACGCTGCGCGCCGAACTGACGGCGCTGGCCCGGTCGCTCGCGAGCCGGCCACGATGACCATCGGCTGGCGGGTCGGGGTCGCGGGTGGCGCGGTCATGGGCGTCGCGTTCGGAATGGCGCGCTACGCCTACGGGCTCACGCTTCCGGCAATCCGGCGCGCCCTGGACCTGCCGGAGCTCGTCCTCGGGCTGATCGGGAGCGCCACGTTCGCGGGTTTCCTGATCTCGCTGCTGGCCGCTCCCGCACTCGCGAGGTGGAGAGGAGCGCGAGCTCCCACCATGGTCGGCGGCGCCAGTGCGGTCGTCGGATGTGCCCTCGTCGCGGTGGCCCCCTCGTCGAGCGTGCTCGCGCTCGGCGCTCTGCTCGCCGGGAGCGCGGCCGGGTGGGTGTGGGCCTCCTACGCCACGATCGTGGCCGCCGTCGCTGCTCCGCAGCAGCGGCCTCGGCTGTTGGCCGGCATCACGACCGGGGCCTCCGCCGGCCTCGTCGTCGTCGGCGGACTCGCCCTCGTCGTCGACTCGTGGCGGTGGACCTGGGGCTGCATCGCCCTGGCCGCCGCCGCGGCGACCGCGGTCAACCGCTGGGGTGTGCCGCGCTTGCCGCCGGCCCCTCGGCCTGCGCACGGACGTCGCGGACTGCGACGTGCCGCCGGTCTCGCGTCGCCGATCGGGTACGCCGTCGTGCTGTTCGTCGGTGCGACCACGTACTTCAGCTACGCCACCGACGCCGCCCAACGCGGCGGCCTCGGCGCAGCGGCCGGCCCCGCGGTCTTCGTCCTGGTCGGGGTGGCCGGCTTCACCGGTCTCGGCGCCGGTGCTCTGAGCGGTCGTACCGGAGGGAGAGCGGTCGCGGTCACGGCGCTCGTCCTGCTCAGTGTCGGCCTCGCGCTGCTCGGTCTCGGCGCGGGTTCGTTGACGGCCGTGCTCGTGTCGGCCGCGCTCTTCGGAGGCGCCAACACCCTCGGGTCCGCTGCGCTGCCCATCTGGACCGGCACGCTGGTCCCTGACGATCCGGGGGCCGCGCTCACCGGCGCCTTGGTCGTCGGCTCGGTGGCCGCCAGCCTCACCCCGGCGGTGATCGGTGCCCTCGTCCCGACCACAGGCCTTCGGGGTGTCCTGGTCGGCGCCGCGGTTCTCGTGGCGACGGCCGCGGTGGTGCTCCGACTCGCCCCGGCACCTCCGACTCCGGTTGCGTGAACGAGAGACTCGTCTGCCCGGGACGGCCACCGACCAGGCCGCCCGGAGTGCTGCGAGCCGCCGTGCCCGGTCAGTCGAGGTCCAGGCGTCGGGTGACGACGTCCTCGGCGACGGTGTGGAGCGGGAGGCCTCGACGGCGGGCGTAGTCGCGCAGTCGCCGGAACGCCTGCTTCGGGGTCTCGTGGTAGTCGCGGGCGAGGTAGCCCTTGGCCTGCTCGATGATGATGCGGCTCTCCAGAGCGCCTTCGAGCTGATCCTGTACCGCCGCGTGGGAGCGTTGTGCGCGGTGGTGCACGAGGCTCAGCGCCGCCACGGTTGCGAGGCACTGCGCGACGGCGACGTCCGCCTCGCCGAGCGGCCCGGCCTGGGTACGCAGCAGCGTGAGCCCGCCGACGACGTGGTCGTCGGAGCACAGGGGGATGCCGTAGGCCGAGCGGAAGCCCAGGTGACGGGCCTTCGCGGTGAAGGCGCGCCACCGGCACCGGTCGAGGTCGAGGTCCACCGAGAAGACGATGGCGTTGGTGCGGTAGCTCTCCGCGCTCGGCCCGTCGTCGACCCGCCCCGCGAACAGCTCGATGTAGCGGCTGTCCTCACCGCAGGTGGCGATGGTCCCGAGCGCCCCGGAGTCGTCGGCGATGTGGACGCTGGCGGTGTCGGTGTCGAGCAGGTCGACGCTGTTGGCGGCGAGGCTGTAGAGCAGCTCGGAGACGTCGAGTCCGGGGCCGGTGGTGCCGGCGACGTCGGTGATGGCCTCGACCAGCCGTCGTTCCCGGGGCAGAACGCTCATTGCTCACCCGACTCGACGAACAGCTCGGGCCCCCGAAGGGAGGTCAGCAGACGGCGGGGGCTCGGCCGTCGCGACTCACTGTGCGCGCCTCGTCGTGCGGTGTCGACTTCTCGGACCGCGCATCCATCCAGGGCCTCAACGTCGACTCGCAGACGGCACAGGCCACCCCGCCGTTCGGTCCGTCGGCACATGCCTTCCCGCGTGGGGTCCCTCCCCCGCCTGGACCCGCAGAGCCCCGGCTCAGGGGGTCCCGGGGCCGTTGTCGTCGGTCGTGGGATCCCGCAGGATGAGCGAGCCCTGCCGGGCCCACAGGCGACGGTTGGTCCAGGAGATGACGTCGTCGAATTCACGGGCGGCGCCGGTGGTCGCGCGGGTGTCGATGATCAGGTGGGTCGCGCCGGCGCGCATGGCCCGCTCGACGACCTTCCGCAGCCGGACCGCGAGGTCGTTGCTGCGCGGCCCGCTCACCGAGACGTGGGCCTTCTCGCGGCTCCGCCACCGCAGGACGATGCGCCCGGTCACCTCGCCGTTCGCCTGCACCGGCACGGCGGGGACTCGGGGAGCCGAGTTCGCGGCGGGGCGCCACTCGGCGAGTACTGCGAGCGCGGCAGCGTGCAGCGACACACCCGTCAGGACCGCGTGGTCGCGCAACACGACGGCGCTGTCGTCGGCGGCGAGCCCGCGCAGCCTGCCGATCAGCAGGTACGCCCGACGGATGTCGCGTGTGGCTTGGAGATCGGTCTTGTCAGGGCGGGCCATCGTCGTCCCCTCGGCCTGAGCCCTGACTCGTTCACGG
>NZ_JBVPVA010000327.1:0-8728 GCF_055612215.1 Actinomycetospora sp.
GTCCCCGACGAGGACGCCCCCGAGCAGCGTGGACGCGTCGTCGCTCACCACGAGCTTCGAGTACGTGCCCGACACGGGGTCGTCGAGGCGGACCTCGAGGGCGCCCGGGGTCGTGGCGTGGGCGTCCCCGAAGCTCGCGACGTCGACGCCGAGCAGCTTGAGCTTGGTCGACAGGTCGGCCTCCGTGAACCGGGCGTCCGCGGTGGGGTCGAGGAGCCGCTCGGCCACCACCTCGGCCATCGCGTACCCGGGGGCGACGAGGCCGTAGGTGCGGCCCCGGACGGCCGCGACCTCGCCGATCGCCCAGACGTGCTCGTCACTCGTGCGGCAGCGGTCGTCGACCAGCACCCCGCCGCGCTCGGCGACGTCGAGCCCGATCTCCCGAGCCAGGGAGTCGGCGGGGCGCATGCCGGCGGAGAAGACGACGACCGAGGCGTCGAGCTCGGTGCCGTCGGAGAGCGTGACGGTGAGCCCGCCGCGGTGGTCGCGCGCGATCGCCGACGTCGACACCCCGGTGTGCACGCGGAGACCGAGGTCGGAGACCAGGCGGTACAGCAGGGCGCCACCCGCGTCGTCGACCTGCACCGGCATGAGCCGCGGCGCCATCTCGACCACGTGCGGCGAGAGCCCCAGCTGGCGCAACGCGTTGGCCGCCTCCAGCCCGAGCAGCCCCCCGCCGACGACGACGCCCGCGCGCCGTCCCGCCCCGGCACCCGCGGTCGCGGCCTCGGCGGCGGCGCGCAGCCCGTCGAGGTCGTCCAGGGTGCGGTAGACGAACACGCCGTCGAGGTCGCGGCCGGGGACGGGCGGGACGAAGGGCACCGAGCCGGTCGCGAGCACGAGCTCGTCGTAGGCGACGGTGCGGCCGGCCCGCGTGGTCACCCGGCGCGCGGACCGGTCCACGGCGACGGCGGGGTCGTCGAGGTGGAGCTCGACGAGCGGGTCGGCGTGCTCGTCGAGCGCCAGGTCGTCCTCGCTCGCGTCGCCCACGTACGAGGACAGCGCGACCCGGTCGTAGGCCGGGCGCGACTCCTCCGCGAGGACGACGACGCGCCAGGCGCCGGCCTCGTCGCGGCGACGCAGGCTCTCGACGAACCGGTGACCGACCATGCCGTGGCCGACGACGACGACGGTGCGCGGTTCCACCTGGGTGCTCCCTCCGGTCGCTCACGAGCACTTTCCGGGCCTATGACCCCGGAAAGTGCTCACGAGGCGAAGCCACCTACACGGACGCGTATGAGACCTTCGTGCCGGTCTTCGGGTCCGTCGCCGCCGTCGAGCTGCGCATGTAGACGACGTAGGTGACGACGAAGCAGACCGCGTAGAAGGCGACGAACGCCCAGAACGCCGGCGAGCCCGACTTCGCGGACTGGAACGACGCCCGGAACGCCAGGTTGATGAGCAGCCCGCCGAACGCGCCGATCGCGCCGGCGATGCCGATGACGGCACCGGAGATGCGGCGCGCCCAGAGCAGGGCCGCCTCCTGGTCCCAGCCCCGCTCCTCCGACGACGCCAGCGCCTTCGTCCGGAAGATCGCCGGGATCATCTTGTAGACCGACCCGTTGCCGATGCCCGAGGTGATGAACAGCAGCACGAAGCCGACCACGAACAGCGGGAGCGACTTCACCGACGACGCCCCGATGCAGATCAGCGCGCTGACCGCCATGGCGACGAAGTTCCAGAAGGTCACCCGGGTGCCGCCGATGCGGTCGGAGAGCGCCCCGCCGACCGGGCGGATCAGCGACCCGAGCAGCGGGCCGATGAAGGTCAGCGTCGCCGCCTGCAGTGGGGTGCGGCCGAACTGGTTCTGCAGCACGAGGCCGAACGCGAAGCTGTAGCCGATGAAGGACCCGAAGGTGCCGATGTAGAGGAACGAGATGACCCAGGTCTGGGCGTCCCGGCAGGCCTCGGCGAGGGCCCCGGTGTCGTTGCGCACCGAGGACAGGTTGTCCATGAAGAAGACGGCGCCGAGCAGGGCCAGCACGATCAGCGGGATGTAGACCGCGAGCAGGATGCGCGGCGAGCCCGTGCCCGCGGTCGCGATGATGAGCAGGCCGACGAGCTGGATGACCGCGACGCCCAGGTTGCCCCCGCCGGCGTTGAGGCCCAGTGCCTTGCCCTTCTCCTTCGTGGGGAAGAACGCGTTGATGTTCGTCATCGACGACGCGAAGTTGCCGCCGCCGACGCCGGCGATCGCCGCGATCACCATGAAGGTGGTGTACGACGTGCCCGGGTGCATGAAGATCGCCAACAGGATCGTCGGGACCAGGAGCAGGGCCGCACTGACGATCGTCCAGTTGCGGCCGCCGAAGACCGCCACGGCCAGCGTGTAGGGCAGCCGCAGGATCGACCCGACCAGGGTCGGCATCGACACGAGGAAGAACTTCCCCGCGGTGTCGATGTGGTAGGTCGCCTCGGGCATGAAGAGCACGAGGACCGCGAAGAGCGACCAGATCGAGAACCCGATGTGCTCGGAGAACACCGAGAACCACAGGTTGCGGTTCGCGACCTTCTTCCCGCCCGCCTGCCAGAAGGACTCGTCCTCGGGCCGCCACTCGTCGATCCAGCGGCCCCGGAGAAGTCCTCCGGAGGTCGGCTCGGCCACGCTCATCCGGTTCCGCCCTCTCGATCGGGGGGCGCGATCCGGTCGCACACCCTCGGTCATGTCGGAGGGCGACGCTAAGGACGGTCGGTTACACCGACGTGTCGTGGCGTTGCGGGCATGCGACGGAGCGAGAGCGGCACATCACGTTCCGCCGCAGCGGGATCAGAGCAGGTCGGTGACGACGCGGGCGGCGTGCTCCAGCCCGCGCAGCGACTCCTTGGTGCAGGCCGGGTGCTGGGCGTGCACCGCGAGCCGGAAGAGCAGCCCGTGCAGCAGCATCTGCGGCCACGCCACGAGGTGCGACCACCGGCTGACGATCCCCGCGTCGGCCCCGCCCCACGCCAGGGCGTCCACGACGACGACCGCGGCGGCCCACTCGACCGGGCGCCAGAACGGCACGATGTCGAGGACGGCGGGCGGCACCTGCTCGGAGGCGGCCCCGTCCGGCCCCTCCCCCGACTCGAAGAGGACGGTCCCGAACAGGTCGCCGTGGACGAGCTGGGACGGCACGGTCAGCGGCGTCCGACGACGGGCGAGCTCGGCGAACAGGTCGCCGCCGGTCTCGGCGTCCAGGGAGACCGCCCGCTCGCCGAAGGCCATGCGGTCCGCGCGGGCGAGGATGTCGTCGCGGTCGTCCACGAACCGCGGGCGCGCGAGCTTGGCGGTGGCCCGGTGCAGGCGCAGCGAGACCGCGACGACGTCGTCGTGGCGCGGGCGCACCTGGCCGCTGACGTCGTGGCAGGCGGCCCACCCCGACACCACGCGCCGCCCGTCGGAGGCGCGGACCGGGCGCGCGAGGCGCACCCCGTCGACCCCCGTGGACGAGAGCTCCTCGACGGTGGCCGCCGACCACGCGGCGAGCACGGTGTCCGACACCGGCCGCAGCAGGACCGCGTCGCAGGTCCACGCCGGGCCGGGGAGGTGGGGCCGCGGCCGTGGTTCCGCCTCGCGGACCCCGAACGCGGTCCGCACGTGCAGGGGCGGACCCTCGGGTTCGCCGGCCGCGGCCGACGGCTGCACCCGGGTGTCCTGCGGCGGGGCGGCGGTCACGCTCCGCACGCTACCCCCGCACGGGTCGAGTCAGGCCGACGACGCGGCGGCGTGTCGACCCCCGGTCACCAGACCTTGTAGGGCAGGAACTTGCCGCTCCAGGTCAGCTTCACGCGGTCACCCTTCGGGTCCGGCTCGCGCTCGAACTCCAGCGAGAAGTCGATGGCGCTCATGATGCCGTCGCCGAACTCCTCGCGGATGAGCTCGTGCAGCGCGGAGCCGTAGACCTGCAGCGCCTCCTGCAGGCGGTAGGTGACGGGCTCGGTCGGGTCGAGCGCCGCCTCGCCGCGCACCGGCGGGGCGGACAGCGCGGCGACGGTCTCGTCGTCGAGGCCGAGCACCCCGCCAATCTTCTGCGCCTGCTCGGCGTCGAGGGGCTGCTGCCCCAGCAGCGCCGAGGTCGTCCACACCAGCGAACGCTCGAGGGTGTCGGCCAGCTGCTGCCAGCTCATCCCCTTCGCGTCCTTGGCCGCGACCACCTCGCGACCTGCCTCCAGCCGGTCGAGCCTGTCCATGTCGTCCTCCTGTGGTCGCACTATCGGACGACGTCGGCGGCGTCCCGGTTCCCCGCGGAATCTTCCACGCGGTGTAGTACCCGGCTCAACCGGTCGAGCCACCACGCCGCCCGGTCCGGGGACGCGGCGTGGGTCGCGAGGCGCTCCACCGAGACCGGGGGCGGGCCGGCGGGCACGGGGATCGCGCCGCGAACCGCGACGACGGCGTCGTCGGGCGCCACCGTGTCGGCGGCGAGCAGGCTCGTCGTCGCGAGCCCGCAGGCGTACGGCAGCTCCGGCAGGGCCCCGGCGAGCGCGAGCCCCGCAGCGAGGCCGACCGAGCTCTCCACCGCCGAGGACACCACGCACGGCAGCCCGACGGCCTCGGCGATCCGCAGCGACGCGGCGATCCCGCCGAGCGGTGCGACCTTCACGACGGCGACGTCGGCGGCCTGCGCGGCGACCACCCGCATCGGGTCCTCGGCGCGGCGGATCGACTCGTCCGCGGCGATCGGGACGTCGACCCGCCGCCGGACCGCCGCGAGCTCCTCCACCGTCGGGCACGGCTGTTCCACGTACTCCAGCCCGCCCGCAGCCCGGTCGAGCGCGCCGATCGCGGCGACCGCGGCGTCGACGTCCCACCCGGCGTTGGCGTCGATCCGGACGCGCCCGGACGGTCCGAGGGCGGCGCGGACGGCCTCGACCCGGGCGAGGTCCTCCCCCGGGTCCTGCCCGCGCTCGGCCACCTTGACCTTGGCCGTGCCCGCCCCGGAGCCGGCGACGATGCTCCGGGCCTGCTCGGGCCCGACGGCGGGCACGGTCGCGTTGACCGGCACGCGCGCGCGCCGCGCGGCGGGCCACGGCGCCCCGAGCACGCCCGCCGACTCCAACGCGCACCGCAGCCACGGCGCGGCCTCGTCGTCGTCGTACTCGACGAACGGGCAGAACTCGCCCCAGGGGCCGTCCTGATCGGCGCGCCGCAGCAGCAGCGTCTCCCGGACGGTGATCCCGCGGAACCGGGTGCGCATCGGCAGCGCCATGACGGCGACGGCCAGGTCGATCCCCGACGGGCCGGCGACGACGGTCACCACCCCGCTGTCGGTCACCGTGCCTACCGTAGAGGCCGTGATCGCCGACCGTCGTGCCGTCGAGGTCGTCCCGACCGACGGCTCCGCCGCCGCGGCCCGCGCGCTCGGGTCCCGGCTCGTCGCGGCCGCGGCCGGCGAGGGCCCCGCGGTGCTGCCGATCGGGCCGGACGACCCCGCGCCGCGGGCGGCGCTCACCGAGCCGGTCGCGCCCGGCGTCGCGGCCGTGGTGACGACCTCGGGGTCCACCGGTGTGCCGAAGGCGGTGCTGCTCTCCGGAGCCGCGCTGGCCGCGTCGGCCGCCGCGACGGCGACCCGGCTCGGCGGGGAGGGCCGGTGGCTGCTCGCGATGCCCGCCCACCACGTCGCCGGAGTCCAGGTCCTGTTGCGCTCGGCGCGCGCCGGATCCCCGGCCGCGGTGATGGAGCTCGGCGCCGGGTTCCGGCCCGACGGGTTCGCCGCCGCCGTCGCCGACGCCGCCCGGGACGGCGACGGGCCGGTGAGCCGGACCTCGCTCGTCCCGACCCAGGTGCGGCGCCTGCTCGACGACGCCGGCGCCGGGCTCGGCGCGCTGCGCGGCCTGGACGCGGTGCTCGTCGGGGGCGCGGCGGCCGACCCGGGGCTGCTCGCGCGGGCGCGGGAGGCCGGCGTCGCGGTGGTGACGACGTACGGGATGAGCGAGACCTGCGGCGGCTGCGTGTACGACGGCGTGCCCCTCGACGGCGTCACCGTGGAGCTCGAGGGCGCCGACGAGGCCGGGGTCGGGCGGGTGGTGCTCGGCGGCGCGACGGTCGCCGAGGGCTACCGCGGGGCCGACGACGCGGCCCGGGCCGACTTCCTGCCCGGCCGGCGCTTCCGCACCTCCGACCTCGGACGGCTCGGCGCCGACGGCCGGCTCGAGGTCCTCGGCCGGGCCGACGACGTGATCGTCACCGGTGGCGAGAAGGTGGCCCCCGCCGCCGTCGAGCGCGCCCTGCTCGCGGTGACCGGGGTCCGGGAGGCGTGCGTGGTCGGGGTGCCCGACGCGGCGTGGGGCGCGCGGGTCGTCGCGGTCGTCGCCGGGACCTCGCTCGACGCCGCAGCGGTCCGCGCCGCGGTCGCGCCGGGTCTGGGCCGGGCGGCGCCGCGGGAGGTCCGGGTCCTCGACGCGGTGCCGCTGCGCGGGATCGGCAAGCCCGACCGGGCCGGGGTCCGGGCCCTGTTCACGGGCGGAGACGAGCACCACGCGACGGACATCCGGGTGTAACCGCGCCGTAGCCGGTCGGCGCCGGAGCCATGATCGGATGACCGACCTGCTGTCCTGCCGTCCTGCCCCCGGAGCCCGACGAGAGGTCCGCGTGCACCTGCTCCTGGTCAGCCCGGCCGAGACCGTCGACGACGTCCTCCCCGGGCTCGCCCTGCTCGCCGCGCACCGCACGACGCTCACCCCGGTCACCGCCGCCGGGCTCCTGACCGGCCCCGACGACGTCGACGCCGTGCTGCTCGACGGCCGCGCCCGGCCCCGCGCCGCGGCCGAGCTCGCGCACACCCTGCGCCGCGCGCGCCCGGGCCTCCCCCGGCTCCTCGTGCTCGGGGCGGACGCCGACCTGCCCGCCGACGCCGAGGGCGACGTCGACGGCCTGCTGCTCGCCGAGGCCGCGCCGGCCGAGATCGAGCTGCGGCTCCGGCTCGCCGTCGCCCCGGCCCGCACCCGTCCGGCGCCCGGCCGCGCCGCCACCGGGGACGCCGGCGGGCTCGGCGTCGGGGACCTCGTCGTCGACACCGCGTCGTTCTCGGCCCGCGTCGCCGACCGGCCGCTGCCGCTGGCGCGCCGGGAGTTCGAGCTGCTCACCGAGCTCGTCGAGCACGCCGGGCGGCCGCTCTCGCGGCGGCACCTGCTCGCGACCGTCTGGGGCCCGGACTACGTCGGCAGCGCCCGGACCGTGGACGTGCACGTGAAGCAGTTGCGACGCGTCCTCGGCGCCGCCCACCGCGACATGATCCGCACGGTGCGCGGCACCGGGTACGTGCTCGTCACCGGCGCCGCCCGGCCCCCGTCCCGCGTCGCGGGCACGCCGACGCTGCTCGCCCGGCCGCTGCACGGGTACGGGCCGACCCACCGTGCCGCCCGGCCCGGGGGGCGGGACGCGCCCGGCGACGTCGTCGCCAGCAAGCGCGCCGGCCTGCCCCTCGACCCCGCCGCGCTCGCCGGCGGCGCCCTCGGCGCGCTCGAGCGCTACAGCCTCAAGACCCTCGGCGTCTGCTCGCAGGCCTCCGACCGGCACTTCCTCGTCCGTGCCCGCACCCGGGGGACGCTCACCGCGGACGCCGCCCGCACGCTCGCCGGCCTCGCGCGCCGCCACAGCGACGGCCGGGTCCACCTGACGACGCGGCAGCAGGTCGAGCTGCACGACGTGCCCGCCCGCGAGGTGGCCGAGGTCCGCGAGCGGCTCCGCGCAGCGGGCCTGGACCCGACGTCGACCTGTGGCCACACCGTCCGCGGCGTCACCACGTGCCCCGACGCGGGCGTCTCCGCCGAGGAGCCCTTCGACTGCACGTCCGACGCGGCCCGGCTCACCGACTCCCTGCTCGCGCTCGGGCCGGACCTCGACGCCCGGCTGCCGCAGCGGCTCACCATCGGCATGGGCGGCTGTGGGCCGTGCCGCGATCAGGCGAAGGTCTCCGACATCGGCCTGGTGTCGGTCCTCGACGACGGCCGCCCGGGCTACGAGCTGTGGGTCGGCGGCGGTCTGGGGCGCTCCGCGCCGACGCTCGCGAGCCGGATCGTCGACGTCGTCCCCCGCGAGCGGCTGCTCCCCGTGGTGCACGCCGTCCTCGAGGTCTTCCTGGCCCACGGGGCCTTCGACACCCCCAACCGCGCACGGTTGAAGTTCCTCGTCGCACGGCTCGGCCGGGCGCGCTTCACCGCGCTCGTCGACGAGGCCGAGCGGGCCGGGAGGCACCGGCGCTGGCCCGCGCCCGAGCCGCTGCCCCCGCGCCCCGTCGTCGGGCCGGACCAGAGCATCCCCGACGGCGGGTGGGGTACGGACGTCCGGCCGCAGACCGTGGCGGGCCTCGCGTCGGTCACCGTCACGGTGTCGCTGGGCGAGCTCGCGGCCGACGCGCTCGACGCCCTGGCCGCCGCGGGCGAGACCGACGGCGACGGGGTGCTGCGCCCGACGCGCGAGCAGAACGTCGTCCTGCGCGACGTCCCGGTCGCCCGGGTCGGGGTGCTGCGCGACGCGCTCGGCGCGCACGGCCTCGTCGTGGGAACGGAGCACCCCGCGCGCGACGTGCGGTCGTGCGTCGGCGCCCCGGTCTGCGCGCTGGCGATCACCGCGACCCACGACCTCGCCCGCAGCCTGTGGGACCTCCCCGCGCTGCGGCGCAACAGCGGCGTGCGGGTCAGCGTCTCGGGGTGCCCGGCCAGCTGCACCCGCCACCAGGCCGCGGACCTCGGGCTCGCGGGCAACCTCGTGTCGCTGCACGGCCGCCGCGTGCCGGGCTACCGCGTG
>NZ_JBVPVA010000520.1:0-7146 GCF_055612215.1 Actinomycetospora sp.
CCGATTTCGGAGGGGGGGAATCGCCTCGCCGTCGGCATTCTCCTACTATTCTCGGCATGAACCGAGTGCAGGATCGCGATCTCCTCGCGGCGGAGCCACCGGCTCCGTCCGGCGCTGCCGTCGGTTATGGGCGTGGTTCGGCCAACTCCCCCGACGTGGGCAGCCCCGAGCAGCAGCGGGACACCCTCCTCGCCGCGGGATGCGAGCGGGTCTATCTCGACCGGGCCTCGAGCCGGGGCAGCACGGCGCGGCCGGAGCTCGACTCGTGTCTGGCCTCCCTGGGCCCGGGCGACACCCTCGTCGTCGTGCGCCTCGACCGGCTCGGCCGCTCGCTGCCGCAGCTCGTGACCCTGGTGAACGACCTGCGGACGCGCGGCGTGGGCATCCGGGCGCTGCACGAGGGCCTGGACTCCACGGTGGCGGGCGGCGGGGTGGTCTTCGACGTCTTCGAGGCGCTCGGCGACTTCCTGCGCGAGCTGCTGGTGGAGGGGACGCGGGACGGTCTCGCCGCGGCCCGCGCCCGCGGTCAGCGGCTAGGGCGGCCGCCCGCCCTGACGCCCGATCAGGTCCACCAGGCCCGCACGATGCTCGCCCGGCCGGAGAACTCCGTCGCCTCGATCGCGCGGATGCTCAACGTCAGCCGCTCCACCCTCTACAAGCACGTGCCCGAGCTCGGCGGACGCCAGCCGGTGGCGCCCTTCCCGGAGGCCCGCGAGGCCTGACGGGGGCCGGCGGGCTCCCCGTCGGTCGCTAGGAGGGCCGGGTGCCCGCGACCCGCCGGCTCAGCGGCCGGACGGGCGCCGTGCGACGACGGGGCCGGGCCGCCGCCGACGCCGGAGCGATGTGGCTCGCCCGCGACGAGGCCGTGGGCTCGTCGTCCGGACCGTCGTCGTGCGACACGGTGGTGCTCTCGGCGCCCCGAGGTGCTCGGGGAGGCGTGGCGGTGACGGCAGCCAAGCGCACGACCCGCGGCTCGGGCCGGGGCGCGCCGGCGAGGGGCACACCAGGCCGCTCGGCGGGCCTCGGCCCCTGCCGGACGTGCCCCTGAGCGTCGGGGGCGGGGACCGACCGGGACGCACCCGCGGCGCCGGGCACACCACGCAGCTCGGCGGGCCTCGGATCCCGCCTGACGTACCCCTGAGCGTCGACGACCGGCGCGGCGGCCTGCAGGTGAGGGCGGGGCGGCGCCACCGGTGCGGGACGCGGCCGCGCCTCGGGCACCGGCGTCGGGTCGGCCTGCCACCAGCTCCGGCTGCGACCCGCCGACCAGGTGTTCGCTCCGGCCACGAGCATGACCATCGCGGCGACGAGGGCGGACACCTCGTCGCCGGCCACCAGCAGGCCGACGCACGCCATGAGTGCGGCCGTGGCGACCAGGCCGGCCGCCACCATCGTCGAGGTCGCGGCCCGCGAGGACTCGTGGCTGCAGTACCAGGGCGCGGCCCCCGAACGCTCGGGACTCGTCGTCATCGTCGCTCCGCCTCCCGGTGCACCCACGCGTGGCCGTTCTCCCCACCGCAACGGCCGGGACGCCCGACGGTGACGGTCCGGATCACGCAGCCGCGCCGAACGGCCACTCGATCAGGGAGCGGTGCGCTCCATCCGGACCAGCGCGACCCCCGCGGCGTCCCGCTCGCGGCCGCGCTCGGTGTAGCCGCGCCGCCGGTAGAGGGCGAGGTTCTCCGCGCTGTCCACGCCGGTGACGAGCCACGACGTGGTCCCGGACGGCAGCACCGCGTGCGCGGCGTCCATGAGCGCCGCGCCGATACCGCGCCCCTGCACGTCGGGCGCGACGGAGAAGCGCACGAAGGCGACCGGGTCGGGCCCACCCACCCCGCGCAGGCGCACCGACCCGACCAGGCGCGGGCCGAGCCACGCCGCGAGGCCCACGACGTCGGGCCGGCGCAGGTCCGAGACCAGCTCGTCGCGGGTCTCGACCAGCGGCGGGATCTCGGTCGTCCCGTACCGGCGACCCTCGGCGAGGTAGGCCGCGTACTGGACGGTGAGCGCCTCGCCCGCCTGCTCGGGGAGCAGCGGCGCGATGACCGCCGGCGCGAGGCGCCCGTCGTCGGGACCCGCCGTCCGGGTCACCCGACCTCGGCCATGACCTCGTCGGGGGCGTCGAAGTTCGAGTAGACGTTCTGCACGTCGTCGGAGTCCTCGAGGGCGTCGATGATGCGCAGGACCTTGCGGGCCCCGTCGGCGTCGACCTCGACGTTCATCGACGGCACGAAGGCCGCCTCCGCGGAGTCGTAGTCGATGCCGGCGTCCTGCAGGGCGGTCCGCACGGCCACCAGGTCGCCGGGCTCGCAGACGACCTCGAAGTTCTCGTCATAGTCGTTGACCTCCTCGGCGCCCGCCTCGAGCACCGCGAGCAGCAGGTCGTCCTCGCCGATCTCGCCGGAGCTCTGCTCCTTGGGGACGAGGATGACGCCCTTGCGGTTGAAGAGGTAGGAGACCGAGCCCGGGTCGGCCATGGCGCCGCCGTTGCGGTTCATCGCGGTGCGGACCTCGCCGGCCGCGCGGTTCTTGTTGTCGGTGAGGCACTCGATGAGCACCGCGACGCCGCCGGGCGCGTAGCCCTCGTAGGTGATGGCCTGGTAGTCCGCGCCGCCGCCCTCGGCCCCGGACCCCCGCTTGACGGCCCGGTCGATGTTGTCGTTCGGCACCGAGGTCTTCTTCGCCTTCTGGATGGCGTCGTAGAGCGTCGGGTTGGCCGCCGGGTCACCGCCCCCGGTCCGCGCCGCGACCTCGATGTTCTTGATGAGCTTCGCGAACATCTTGCCGCGCTTGGCGTCGATGGCGGCTTTCTTGTGCTTCGTCGTCGCCCACTTGGAGTGGCCGCTCATGGCTGTTCCGCCCTTCGTCCTCACGCGTGTGCCGTGGCGCCCCGGCGCTCACCCGCGCCGGCCCACGGGGGCGACGCGATGGTTCCGACGACGGCACGGGGCGCGACCCGAACCGGGCTCGCCGGCGTCGTCGCGCTCTCCTGCCTCGGCCCACCAGTCTAGGCGAGGAGCGACCTCCCTGGTGGGACGGCCCGGGGACCGGTGTGACGTGACCACCGTTGCCGGGCGGCCGGGGAGGTCCTAGCGTCTGGGTTCCGATGCGCAACTCAGGAGGTCCCGCGTGAGCACCGACGTCGTCGTCCGGGAACGGACCTACACCTGGGAGGACCCGCGCGCGCTCGCCGCGCAGGCCCCGCAGCGCTCCGGGCTCGAGTTCCTGCGGGCCATGCTCGACGGGGAGCTGCCGCCGCCCCCGATCATGGCGACCATGGGCGCGGGCATCGAGTCCGTGGACGAGGGGCGCGTCGTCTTCGTCCTCGAGCCGGCCGAGTACCACTACAACCCCATCGGCTCCGTGCACGGCGGCATCTTCGCGACGCTGCTCGACTCGGCCTGCGGGT
Organism: Actinomycetospora sp.; assembly: GCF_055612215.1. Classification (NCBI taxonomy): domain Bacteria; kingdom Bacillati; phylum Actinomycetota; class Actinomycetes; order Pseudonocardiales; family Pseudonocardiaceae; genus Actinomycetospora; species Actinomycetospora sp. Next base: position 3,410 of record NZ_JBVPVA010000520.1, read on the forward strand.
GCGCGGTCCAGTCCACGCTCCCCGCGGGGGTCGGGTACACGAGCCTGGACCTGTCGGTGCGCTTCCTGCGCCCGATGTCGGCCGACACCGGGCCGGTGCGGTGCGAGGGGATCGTGGTCTCCTCGGGGCGGCGGACGGCGCTGGCCCGCGCCTCGATCACCGACGCGGCGGGCCGGCTGCTCGGCGAGGCGACGTCGAGCTGCCTGATCCTGCGCCCCTGAGGGCGGCGCCTCAGCCGAGCGCGGTGAGGAAGCGCGCGGCGATCGGGTTGGCCGGCACCCCGCCGGTCTGCCCGTCCTCCACGAACACCGCGAACGCCAGGTCGCCCCGGTAGCCGGTGAACCAGGAGTGGGCCAGGGGCGGCGTGCCGTGCTCGGCGGTCCCGGTCTTGCCCGACACCGGCCCGCCCGGCACCCCGGCCAGCTCCGGCGCGGTCCCACGGGTCACGACGTCGCGCATCATCGGCGCGAGCGCCGTGGTCACCCCGGGCGGCACGGCGGCCGGCGGCCGGGCGACCGCCGTCGGCCGGTCCGGGACCAGGGTCGGCGTCGGGACCGACCCCCGGACGACGGTGGCGGCCAGGAGCGCCTCGGACAGCGGACTGACCAGATCGGTGCCCTGCCCGAACGCGTCGGCCGCCACCGCCGCGGGATCCCCGCCCGGCGTGTAGGCGCCGTCGAACGAGTCCACCGGGAGGCCCCACCCCGCACCGATGCCGAACCAGCCCGCCGCCGTGCCGAGCGCGTCCGGGGCGAGGCGCTGGGAGAGCTGGGCCATCGTGGTGTTGCAGGAACGGGCGAAGGCGTCGGTGAAGGGCACGGTGCCGAGGTCGAAGCCGTCCTCGTTGGGGATGACCCGTCCGCCGATGGTCGTCGTCCCGGGGCAGGCCACGGGGGCGTCGGGGGTCACGAGCCCCGCGTGCAGCGCGGCCGCCGCGGTCACGATCTTGAACGTGGACCCCGGCGGGTAACGCCCGGCCAGCGCCACGTCGAACGGCGCCGCGGTGGAGTTCGCGACGCCCAGCACCGCGCCGTCCGAGGGCCGCACCGCGACGATCGCCGCGGTCGGCGCCACCCCGGTCAGCGCCGTCTCCGCGGCCTGCTGCACGCGCGCGTCGAGCGTGGTGCGCACCGGGGCCCCGGGGCGGCCGGGGAAGCTCGCCAGCCGCTCGACGGGGCGGCCCGCGGCGTCGTCGACGTCGATCGTGGCCGTCGCGGCGCCCGCGAGCCGGTCGTTGAACACCTGCTGCAGCCCACCGGTGCCGATCTCGTCGGTGGCGGTGAAGCCGGGACCGGCCGCCCGGAGGTCCTCCGCGCTGGGCTGGTCGACCTGCCCCAGCAGCGGTTGGCCCCAGTGCGGCGCCGGGCCCAGCTGGGCGAGGCCCTCGCGGAACGCGGTGCCGGGCAGGTCGCGGATCCGGTCGCGGACCGCGTCGTAGTCGGGTCGGCGCAGCGTGATGACGGTGACGAAGTCCCCGGGTTGGGCGCGGGCGGCGTCGGCGACGATCTCGGCGGCGTCGATGTGCAGGGCCGCCGCGAGCTGGGCGGCCACCCCCGGCACGTCCGGAGTGCGGGCGGGCACGATCCCGACGGTCACCGTTGGCGTGGCGGCGACCAGCGGGGTCCCGTCGGCGGCGGTGATCGCGGCCCGCGGCGGCAACGCCCGGGTGACCGCGAGCGACTGCCCCGGCCCGAGACGCGGGTGCAGGTCCTTGGGCGCCCAGCGCACCCGCCACGTGCTGTCGGGTGCCTCGACCGTGCCGACGCGGCCGTCGTAGCGCCAGGGGTCCACGACGCCGTCGAGGGCCCACGACGCGCTGTAGGCGACGGTGCCGTCCCCGGCGACGTCGCCGGCGGTGAGGGTGCCGGCGCCCAGCCCGAGTCCGCGGTCGGCCTGCGTCAGCGCCGCCGTCGCGGCCGGCGGGTCGTCCGTGGCCGCGGCGGCGGCCGGGACGTCCCCGCGCCCCCAGGCGTCGAGGAAGGCCTGCGCGGCGTCGCGCTGCGCGCCGGAACTGCCACAGCCCGCGAGCAGGGCGGCGGTGAGCCCGACGACGAGCACGAGCACGGATCGACGCACGGGTCGTGATCGTAGGGCGGGCGGAGTCTCCTAGCCCGTGGCCGCGTCGGCCCCGTCCGCCCCGGGCCGGCGTCGGGCTCCGGGTCCCGGACGCGTCCGCACCCGGTCGGTCGGGCCGAGCACGTGCCCGTCGGCGCAGACCTCGCGCACCTCGACGGGCGCGCCGCACTCGTGCTCGACGACCGCGGGCGGACCCTCCGGCCCGGCGTGGTGCCGATCGCCGTAGGCCATGAGCGCGAGCAGGACCGGGCGCAGGTCGCGCCCGGCCGCCGTCGGCCGGTACTCACGGCGGGCCCGTCGTCCGGGCTCGCGGTACTCGCGGGTCTCGACGAGCCCCGCGTCGACGAGGGTGGCCAGGCGCCGGGTGAGGACGTTGCGGGCGATGCCGAGGTGGGTGACGAGCTCGTCGAAGCGGCGGATCCCGTTGAGCAGGTCGCGCAGCACGAGCACCGTCCAGGGCTCCCCGATCACCGTCAGCGTGCGCGCGATCGAGCAGGCGCCCGAGTCCAGCTCACGCCAGGCCGGGGTCGTGGTGCTCACCGGACCCACGGTACCTGGGTGGCCGGGGACGACCCAGCTCGCGCGGGTCAGGCGGCGTACTCGCGCACCCGGCGCAGGAAGAGGTCGTGCAGGCGGGCGTCGCCGGTCTGCTCGGGGTGGAAGGCCGTGGCCATCACCGGACCCTGGCGGACCGCGACGATCTTCCCGGACGCCGCGCCGCCGACGCTGGACGGGACGCGCGCGAGGACGTCCACCCCGCGCCCGACCGACTCGACCCAGGGCGCGCGGATGAAGACCGCCCGGACCGGGCCGCCGCCGACCCCGGTGACCGACAGGTCGGTCTCGAACGACTGCACCTGGCGGCCGAACGCGTTCCGGCGCACCACGATGTCGAGCGCCCCGAGCTGGTGCTGGTCGGGGCGGGCGTCGATGGCCTCGCGGGCGAGCAGGATCATCCCGGCGCACGAGCCGAACGCGGGCAGGCCGGCGGCGAGGCGCTCGCGCAGCGGGTCGAGCAGGTCGAAGGCGACGAGCAGCTTCGACAGCGTCGTGGACTCGCCCCCGGGCAGCACGAGCCCGGCGACCTGCTCGAGCTCGGCCGGACGGCGGATCGGGCGCGGGTCGGCCCCGCAGGCGCGCAGCGCGTCGAGGTGCTCGGCGACGTTGCCCTGGAGGGCGAGGACACCCACCGGCGGCCCGGCGGCGGTCATGGCTGCTCCGTAACGCTAGCTGTCGGTGCGCCCCGGGAACCGGGCGCGGTACTCGTCGAGGTGCTGGGTGGCGCACATGCGCTGCTCCTGCTGGCCCTTCGCCTGCCCCATGCACTGGTCGAGGGTCAGCCCCTGACCGAAGGTACCGGTCCCGAGCAGGGCGGGGACGACGAGCGCCAGCCCCCAGATCAGCCCGACCAGGCCCAGGGCGAGCCCGGCGAGGGCCGCTCCGCCCGAGCGCTCCGGGTCGTGGAACGCCTTCCGCGCCCCGACGCCGCCGATCACGACCGCTGCCAGGCCCGCGACGATCCCGACCCACCCGAAGAGCCACGCGCTCCCCGCCGCGATGACGCCGAGCACCAGCGCCGGGGTGCCCCACCCCTCGAGCCCCTTGCCCTGCCCGGCGGCGCCGGTCGCGGGGTCGGCGGGACCGGCGGGGCGGGGCGTCGT
>NZ_JBVPVA010000590.1:0-2317 GCF_055612215.1 Actinomycetospora sp.
GCTCTTCCCGGCGTACTCCCGGGTGCCCGGGTACCAGTACCGCTACGTGCAGCACGCCCTCGAGGGTGCCGCCGACGAGGTGTGGGAGGCCATGCAGCAGGACGCCGTGGTCTACGTCTGCGGCAACGCCTCCACGATGGCGCCGGGCGTGCGTGCCGCCCTCGTCGCGGTGTTCCGCGCCAGGACCGGTGCGGGCGAGGCCGACGGCAACGCCTGGCTCGCGGGCCTCCGCACCTCGAACCGCTACCTGGAGGACATCTGGGGCGAGACGTCGGTGGTGTGAGGAGGATCGGCCCATGGCGCACGTACGACGCTTCGACCACGTCGGCATCACGGTCGCGGACCTCGCCTCGGCCACGGCGTTCTTCGTCCGACTGGGACTCGAGGTCGAGGGCACCGGAACGGTGGCGGGCGAGTTCGTGGAGACCGTGTGCGGGATTCCCGGCGCGCACTGCGAGATCGCCATGCTGCGGCCGCCCGACGGCGGGTCCCGCCTGGAGCTCTCGAGCTTCGTCGTGCCCGACCACGTGGCCGGGTCTCCCGCGCCGATGGCCAACGAGCTCGGCCTGCGCAACGTGTCGTTCGAGGTCGGCGACCTCGCGGCGGTGGTCGACGAACTGGCGGGGGAGGGCTACGGGCTCGTCGGCGGGATCGGCGAGTACGAGGGCAGCGTGCGGATGGCCTACGTGCGCGGGCCTGACGGGATCGTCGTGTCCCTGTTCGAGCAGATCGGCTGACGGACGCCCGGCCTCCGGTGCTCCGAACTACCGTCGGCGGCCGTGGGTACCCGACGCTGTCCCTGTGGGTCGCTCGAGGCGTTCGACGCGTGCTGTGGCCGCTACCTGGGCGCGGACGGCGTCGCGCCGCCGACCGCCGAGGCCCTGATGCGCTCGCGCTACACGGCCTTCGTCCACGGCGACGTCGAGCACCTGCTGCGCACCTGGCACCCGGACACGCGACCCACCGCGCTGGAGCTGGACCCGGGCCTGCGGTGGACCGGGCTCGAGGTGCTGGACCGGGTCGGCGGTGGGCTGTTCGACACCGACGGCGTCGTCGAGTTCCGTGCTCACCACCGCGACGGCGGGCGCTCCGGGGCCCAGCACGAGCGGAGCCGGTTCGTGCGCGACGCGGGGCGCTGGGTCTACGTCGACGGGGTCGTCGGGGAGCCACGGTGACCGGCACCGGAGTCCGGCACCCCGGCGTAGTCGGGTAGCTCGGGGCCGTTGATCGCGCGGTCGATCAGCTCGGCGAACCACTCCGACCCGAAGTCCGGGGCCGGCTCGGCGTCCGCCCCGGAGGCGTCGAGGCTCCGGACGTGCATCCGGCCGATCTCCTGGTTGGCCTCGACGAACGGCCGCATCCGCCGCTCGTAGCCGGCGAACCCGGCGTCCGGGTCCCAGTCGGCGGCCGCCAGCTCCCCGGCGAGCAGGTAGGCGCCGACCAGGGCGATACCGGTGCCCTGCCCGGACATCGGCGACGAGCTGCACGCCGCGTCCCCGAGCAGCCCCACGCGGCCCGTCGACCAGCGGTCCATCACCACCTGGGCGACCTGGTCGAGGTAGAAGTCCGGGGTGTCGTCCAGGTGCGCCAGGATGCGCGGGGTCTCCCAGCCCAGGTCGGCCACCTGCTCGCGCAGCAGGCCCTTCTGGGCCGCGACGTCGCGGGGGTCGACGTCGAAGGCGGCCGCGGGGAAGGAGAACATCGCCATCCCGCGGGTGGCGTCCTGGATGGGCCGCAGGAGCGCGGAACGGCCCGACTCCGGGTGCTGGTACTCGATCAGCCAGCGGTCCAGCCCGAACTCGTTGGGCACGCTGTAGAAGGCGAGCACCAGCCCGAGGTGGCGGACGAACCGCTCGTGCGGTCCGAAGACCATCGCCCGCAGGGCCGAGTGCAGACCGTCCGTCCCGACCACCAGGTCGAAGCGCCGTCGGCCACCACCCGCGAAGGCCACGTCGACTCCGTCGGCGTCCTGCGTGAGCTCGGCGATCCGGTCCCCGAAGAGGTACTCGACGCCGTCGCGGGTGTCGGCGTGGAGCACCTGGGACAGGTCACCCCGCAGGATCTCGATCTCGGCGATGTAGCCGTCCCCGCCGTGGTCGTCCGCGCGGTGGGTCTCGAGCACGGTGCCGTCCGCGTCCACGGTGTACGCGCCGAGGGTCTCGGTGCGGGCCGCGCGGACCACCGCGTCCAGCCCCATACGCCGGATGACCTCCCTGGTGACCCCGCGCGCGTCGACCGCCTGCCCGCCGGGACGCAGGCCGGGAGCCCGTTCGACCACGGTCACCTCGGCCCCCCGCCGGTGCAGCCAGTGGGCCAG
>NZ_JBVPVA010000944.1:0-2999 GCF_055612215.1 Actinomycetospora sp.
TCGGCCTGCGCGGCAGCATCCCTCCCCGTCGCTCCGCTCGCCCCTCCGAGCCGCCGCCCGACGTCGTCGATCTCCCGGCGCCCCGGCAGGAACACCAGCACGTCGCCGTTCGCCTCGTCAGCATCCCCCGTCGCTCCGCTCGCCTCGTCAGCATCCCCCGTCGCTCCGCTCGCCTCGTCAGCATCCCCCGTCGCTCCGCTCGCCTCGTCGAGCGCACGGCGCACCACGGCGGCCACGTGGTCGAGCAGCGCGGGCTCCACGCGCATCCCGCGGGGTGGCGGCACCGGGCGCGGCGGCGGGCACCAGACGACGTCGACGGGGTGCATCGGGTCCGGCGCGGTGACGACCGGGCCGTCGAGGGCGGCGGCGAGCGTGTCGGCGGCGGCCGTCGCCGACGTCGCGAGCAGCCGCAGGTCCGGGCGCAGCACGGCGCGCGCGTCGACGGCGAAGGCCAGCGCGAGGTCGGTGTCGAGCTGGCGCTCGTGGCACTCGTCGAGGACGACGACGTCGACGCCCGCGAGTTCCGGGTCGCGCTGCAGCCGGGCCACGAGCAGCCCCGTCGTCACCACCTCGATGCGGGATCCCGGCCGCCGCTCACCGCGGATCGAGTACCCGACCCGGTCGCCGACGCGCTCGCCGAGCAGCGCCGCCATGCGGGCGGCGGCCGCGCGCACCGCGACGCGCCGCGGCTCGGCCACCACGACGCGGCCCGCGACCGACCCGGCCAGCGCGAGCGGCACGAGCGTGGTCTTGCCGGTGCCCGGCGGGGCCACGAGCACGGCCGCCCCGCGGTCGGCCAGCGCCGCGTCCAGCTCCGGCAGCGCGGCGCGCACCGGGAGGTCGAGCGCGGCCCGCTCGATGACGCCGTCGATCACGCCCGCCGGTCTACCAGCTCCGTGGCGCTGCCAGGCCCGTGCACGACCCCCGGAGGACTCAGCGGCCGAGTGCGAGCCGCGTCAGCTGCCGAGTGCGAGCACGTTGCAGACGTCACCCCGCCCGCCCGACGACGTCAGGCCGCGCTGCGAGCGGATGCGCTCGGCGAGGTAGCGGGCGTCGTCGCCGACCCCGGAGAAGCGGCCCGAGCCCCAGGTCCACTGCCACGGCAGGCCCAGGAAGTACAGCCCGGGGGAGGAGGTGACCCCGCGGCTGTGGCCGGGGGCGCCCCGCCCGGAGAAGACCGGCACGTCGACCCACGAGAAGTTCTGCCGGAACCCGATGCACCAGACCACCGAGGTGATGTGCGTGTCGGCCAGGCGCAGCTCGATCGGGTCGGCCTCGGGCGTCCAGACCGGGGTGTAGCGGTCCTCGGCCGGGGCGTCGATCTGCCGGGTGGCGATGTGCTTGTCGATGGTGTCCTTGATCGACTCCGACACCTCGTCGGCGTGGTCGAGGCTCGCGGTGAGGTCGGGCTTGAAGGACAGCACGCCGTCGCGGTGGTCGGTCATGACGCCGTAGAGCTTCATGCCGTCGCGGGCGTGGGCGCGCAGGTCGATGTCGCGCCCGCCGTCGCGCCCGGTCACGTAGTGGTTGGCCTGGGCGCGCACCGCCTCGCGACGGGGGTGCTCGGTGACGGGCATCTGGTAGTAGCCCAGGTCGTCGAGCCAGTCGGTGACGTCGCGGCCCCGGTAGAAGCGGGCCACGCGCGGGGCGTTCCCGACGACGAGGTGGACCTGCCGGCCCTCGAGGTGCAGGTCCTCGGCGATCTGCGCGCCGGACTGCCCGGAGCCGACCACGAGCACCTCACCGGGCGGGAGCTGCGAGCCGTTCTTGTAGTGCTGCGACTGCACCTGGGTGACGGAGTCGGGCAGCGGCTCGGACATCGGCGGTGTGATCGGGGTGTGGTACCCGCCGGTGGCGACGACGACCTGGTCGGCGGTGAGGCGGCCCGCCGTCGTCTCCAGCACGTAGGTCCCGTGGTCGTCGCGCGACACCCGCTCCACCCCGACGCCCTCGTGCAGCGGCGGGTCGACGAAGGCCCGGTAGGCCTCGAGGTACTCGATGATCTCCGAGCGAACCATGAAGCCGTGCGGGTCGGTGCCGCCGAAGCCGTGCCCCGACGCGTCCCGCCCGTAGGGGAAGTCGGGCAGCTTGCACTGCCAGTTCGGCGTGACCAGGCAGAACGTGTCCCAGCGGTAGGTCTTCCAGGAGTGGGCGACCGTGTCGCGCTCGAGCACGAGGTGGTCGATCCCCGCCTGGGACAGGCAGCGGCTCATGGACAGGCCCGCCTGCCCGCCGCCCACGACGACCACGGGGCGGTGGACCCCGTCGAGATCGCCGTCGGTGCCGTTCCGGGTTCCGCGCAGGGGCGTGACGGTCGCCGTGGTCATGGCCGGTCGTTCCTCTCAGCCGCACAGGGGACGCGTCGCGCCCTCGATTGCAGGGATCAGCGTCGGGAGGAATCGTTTCCGAATGGTTGCCGTCTGACTGCCGCGACATTGCCGGATGTTTCGAAACGCATCCGTCACGAACGGTCGATGAGGTCACGTGCTCGTAGTCACGTCGAAACGATCGCGTCATCGGTCGTTGTTTGGCTTCTTCACCACGAGGCCGGTCCGGAGCCGACGTCCCGGTCCTCGACCGCACCGTGCGGGACCAGGGGGACATCCTGCCCGCTCCCGGCCACCGCCTCCACCGCCCCGATGGATCCACCAAGGAGAACTTCCATGACCACGGCCGAACTGTCCGACGTCGAGCAGAAGAGCCTCGAGGAGATCCCGCACCCCTCCCTGCCCGAGGGCTCGAGCATCTACGGCGGGACCAAGGTGTTCCCCGACCTGCAGGCCGAGAACGGCGAGACCTACTTCACCCTCGTCCACGGCATCGCGCACGAGTCATCTGTCAGCTTCGTCTCGGTCCTGCAGGCCACCCGCGCGCTGCGCAAGGGCTTCGACACCGCGATCTACTTCTACGGCCCGGGCTCGCTCAACTGCCTGGCCACCCGCGGCTTCCCGACGACGGGCAGCTCCGCCTTCCCGGGCGAGCACAACATCAACGACCAG
>NZ_JBVPVA010000599.1:0-6087 GCF_055612215.1 Actinomycetospora sp.
GAGGCGAGCGCGGTGCCGACCGAGCCGACCGTGAGCAGCCCGACCGCCCCGTTCGCGGCCTGCGTCACCAGCGTCTGCGCCCGCTCCGCCTCGTAGAGCACCCGGGGCGCGGCGTCGAGCAGCACCCGGCCGGCCGGGGTCAGCTCCGTGGCGCGGCTGGAGCGGTCGAACAGCGCCACCCCGAGCGTGCGCTCCAGGGCGCGGATCTGTTGGGAGAGCGCGGGCTGGCTCACGTGCAGCCGGCGCGCAGCGCGGCTGAAGTGCAGCTCGGCGGCCACGGCGAGGAACGTCCGCAGCTGCCGCAGCTCCAGATCCATGCCCTCGATCGTGCCCCCTCGCGGGGAGAAGGACCGGGTGACGCGCGCGGTACGACGGGCCGTCGGTGTGGCGGCGGATGGGTGGGTCGCCGCTGATAAGGCCGGGCTTCTCACAGCAGTGACACCCCTGATCGCGGATCCGCACCACACCGCCCCGCCCCCGATCACGCTGGACCCGCACCGCAGTCGGACCGATCAGGGAGCACGTCCGCTCACATGAATCGCGCACACCGGTACGTCGTCGTCGGGTGCGGCGGCCTCGGTTCCGCCGCCCTGTACTGGCTCGCCCGCGCTGCCAGGAGCAAGGAGGGCGCCGTCCTCGGGCTCGAGGCCCACCACCTCGGCCACGACCACGGCGCGAGCCAGGACCACAGCCGCATCATCCGCTACGCCCAGCACCAGGACGCGTACGCCGACCTCGCCCCCGCCGCCTACGACACCTGGCACGACGTCGAGCGTGTCTCCGGCCAGCGCCTGGTCACCGAGACGGGCGGGCTGGTCATCGAGGACGTCGAGGCCCGCAGCGGCGCCGACACCGGCACCCGCAACATGGACGGCTACCGCGCCGTCGCCGCCCGCCACGGCACCCCCCTCGAGGAGATGGACGCGAAGGCCGTCATGGCCCGCTGGCCGCAGTTCCGCCTCGCCGGCACCGAGCAGGCGATCTTCCAGGAGCGGTCGGGGATCGTCGACGCCCGCCGGGCCAACGCCACCCACATCGCACTCGCCCGCGGGCACGGCGCCCACGTCGAGCAGCACACCCCGGTGCGGGCGCTGCACCCGACGCGCGACCACGTCGAGATCGTCACCGACGACGAGGTCTACCGCGCCGAGCACGTCGTCGTCACCGCCGACGCCCGCACCAACGAGGTCCTCACCGGCGTCGGGCGCGAGCTCCCCCTGACCGTGCTCCAGGAGCAGGTCACCTACTACGCCACCCCGAACCTGCTCGACTTCTCCCCCGAGAACTTCCCGGTGTTCATGTGGCACGGCGCGGAGAACTTCTACGGCTTCCCGGTCTACGGCGAGGTCGCGACGAAGCTCGGCCAGCACATGGGCGGGCACGAGGTCACCGCCGAGTCCCGGACCTTCGAGGCCGACCCGCTGCGCCGCAAGCGCCAGGAGGAGTTCCTGGCCGAGCACGTGCCCGGCTTCGGCGGGCCCGAGCTCTACACGAAGACCTGCCTCTACACGATCCCGCCGGACCAGCACTTCGTCATCGACACCGTGCCCGAGGCGCCGAACGTGCACGTGGCCGTCGGCGCGGGGCACGCCTACAAGTTCGCGTCGCTGATCGGCCGGATCCTCGCCGAGCTGGCGACGGCCGGACGCTCGCGGCACCCGATCGGGACGTTCACGCTCGACCGGCCCGCCCTGCTCGACCCCCACTTCGGCCGCGAGTTCCATGTCTGAGGGCTCCGTGTCCGAGCTGCGTTGGACCCTGCCCCAGGCCGCCTACACCGACCCGGACGTCTTCGCCGCCGACGTCGAGCACGTCTTCGCGCGGGCCTGGACCTTCGCCGGCCACTCCTGTGAGCTCGGCCCCGGCGACTGGTTCCGCGTCACGCTCGGGCGTGACCAGGTGATCGTCGTGCGCGACCACGACGGCACCCTGCACGCCCACCACGACGTGTGCGCCCACCGGGGCTCCCGGGTCACGACCGCCGACCGCGGCACCGCGAAGGCGTTCGTCTGCCCGTACCACCAGTGGGTCTACGGGCTCGACGGGTGCCTGCGCTCGGCGCGGCTCATGGGCGCGGACTTCAGCACCGACGGCGTGCGCCTCGCCCCCGTCGCGGTCCGCGAGACCGCCGGCCTGGTATTCGTGTGCCCCGCCGCCACACCCGACGAGGCACCCGCCTTCGACGGGTTCGCCGACGCCGCGGCGCGTCACCTCGCGCCCCACGGTCTCGAGCACGCGATGGTCGTTGCGCGGGACCGCTACCGGGTCGCCGCGAACTGGAAGACGCTCGTGGAGAACAACCGCGAGTGCTACCACTGCCGCGGCAGCCACCCGGAGTTCTCGCTGTCGAACTTCGAGGACGGCACCCACGGCGACGTGCGACCGAACCCGCGGTACGACGCGGCCCTCGCCCACGCCCGGGCCCGCTGGGCGGCGCGGGGACTCGCGACCGACGAGGTGAGCTTCCCCGGCGGATCCTGGTACCGGTTCACACGGCTGCCGCTGCGCGAGGGCTTCACGACGGAGACCCTCGACGGCTGCCTGGTCGCGCCGCTGATGGGCACGCTGCCCGACGCGGACGTGGGGAGCCTGCGCGTCGTCGGCCTGCCGAACCTGTGGGCGCACGCCAACGCGGACTACGCGATGACCACACGTCTGACCCCGGTCGACGCGGGCACCACCGACGTCGAGGTCTGCTTCCTCGTCCACGCCGACGCCCGGCTCGCCGACGGCGACGTCGAGGCGCTCACCGCGGTGTGGCGGGCGACCTCGGAGCAGGACTGGGCGCTCTGCGAGGCGGCCTACGCCGGGGTGGCCTCCCGCGGGTACCGGCCCGGCCCGCTCTCGCCGGTGGTCGAGGCGTCGGTGGCGTCGTTCCTCGACTGGTACGCCACCCGGGTGGGCGCGCCGAGCGCGGCCTAGAAGAGCAGTTCGAACGCCACGCGCGGGCGGTCGGGGTCGCCGACCGCCCGCGTCACGACGTCGCGGGCCTGCTCGGTCACCGGGCGGTCGTCGAGGGCGGCGAGGTAGAGCCGGTGGTGGGCCAGCGAGGCGACCGCCGCGTCGACGAACCCGGTGACGTCGACGGCGTGCCGCGCCGCCGGCGAGAGCCCGACGGCGAGGTGGTGCGCCTCGTGCGGCTCGAGGCCCTGGCCGTCCAGCTCGGGGTGGACCCAGCGGTTGCCGGCGTCGCCGACCGCGTCGACCGTCGCGCGCCCTACCGCGCGGTGGTCGGCCGAGTTCCAGCCGACGGGGGTGCCGTCCGGACCGAGCCAGCGCTCGGCGTGGTTGAGCGCGACGACGAGGTCCGGGCGCACCTGCCGGATCACCCGGGCGATGTCGCGGCGCAGCGCCACGCCCTCCTCGACGACCCCGTCGCGGTGGTCGAGGAACCGCACGTCGGTGACGCCGACCTCGACGGCGCTCGCCCGCTCCTCCGCCTCGCGGGCGGGCCCGGCCTCGCCGGGCGGCATCGTCGCGATCCCCGCCTCCCCCCGCGTGACCAGCAGATACGTCACCCGCTTCCCCGCCGCGGTCCAGGCGGCGACCGCCGCGGAGACGCCGTACTCGAGGTCGTCGGGATGGGCGGCGACGGCGAGGGCGGTCGTCCAGTCGTCGGGCAGCGGTCCGGGCTCCATGCGCGCCGACCCTGCACCCTCGACCGCGGTACAGGTCCAGCCCGGTCACGAAGCGTCGACGATCGGTGACCGGCGGGTGACGACGGTGCCGCGAGTGGGTAGTGATCGGTGACCCCCGAGCCCGACCCGTGACGAGGTGACCGCATGACGGACACGAGTGCTGCCGCCACCGAGGCGGGTGGGAGCGAGGACCGGCGCCCCGACGCCGGCCTGCACAAGGCCCTCGGTTTCTGGTCGCTGCTCGCGGCCGGCCTGGGCAGCGTCATCGGCTCGGGGTGGCTCTTCTCCTCGCTCTACGCCGCCCAGGACGCCGGGCCCGCCGCGATGCTCGCGTGGGTCATCGCCGGGGCGCTGATGCTCCTGGTCGCGATGGTCTTCGCCGAGCTGGGGATGGCCAAGCCGGAGTCCGGCGGCCTGGTCCGCTACCCGATGTACTCCCACGGCGGGCTCACCGCGGGCATCGTCGGCTGGGCGATGTGGATCAGCTACGTCGGCAACCCGCCCACCGAGGCCGCGGGCGTCGTGCAGTACGCGTCGTCCTACCTGCCCGGGGTGTACGACGGTCAGTCGCTGACCGGCCTCGGCATCCTCATCGCCGTCGTGCTCATGGCCGTGTTCGTGGCCCTCAACTGGTTCGGCGTGCTGCTGTTCGCGCGCTCCAACACGATCGTCACCGCGATCAAGATCCTGATCCCGACGACGACCGTGGTGCTGCTGATCGCCTCCGGGTTCGACACCTCGAACCTCACCGACCACGGCGGGTACGCGCCCTACGGCTGGTCGGCCGCGCTCTCGACGATCGCGACGGCCGGGATGGTGTTCGCGTACACCGGGTTCCGCAACGTCATCGAGCTCTCCGGCGAGGCGAAGAACCCCCGGCGCACCGTCCCGCGGGCCCTCATCACGACGATCGTCGTCACCATCGTGATCTACCTCGGCCTGCAGCTGGCATTCCTCGGCGCCGTGCCCGCCGGGCTGCTCGGCGGTGGGTGGCACGGGGTCAACTTCGACTCCCCGTTCGCCAACCTCGCGATGCTCCTCGGCCTGTCGTGGCTCTCGTGGACGCTGATCGCGGACTCGATGCTCTCGCCGTCGGGGTCCGGCATCGTCTACACCGCCTCGAACTCCCGCAACGTGTTCGGGCTGGCCAAGAACGGCTTCTTCCCCGGGTCGCTGACGAAGCTCAACGCCCGCGGCATCCCGGCGCGGGCGCTCGTGCTGAACTTCGTCATCGGGCTGGCCTACCTGCTGCCGCTGCCCAGCTGGCACTCGATCATCTCGGTGACCGGCTCGATCGCGGCGTTCACGTTCCAGATCGGTGCGGTGTCGCTGATCGCCTTCCGGGCGTCGGGCCTCACCCGCCGCGACACCCGGCTGCGGGGCATGACGGTGATCGCGCCCGTGGCGTTCGTCGTGTCCTCGCTGGTGGTGTTCTGGACGTCCTGGTCGAAGCTCCAGGTCGCCATGGCGATCATCGCCCTCGGCATCGTCTGGTACGCCGTGGTCTGGGTGCGCTCGAACCGGGCGGTGACCGAGCTCGTCCCGGGCGCGTGGCTCGTCGTGTACCTGGTGGGGCTGACGTTCCTGTCGGCGATCGGCAGCTTCGGCGGTGCGCACCTGCTCTCGGCGCCCTGGGACTCGGTGGTCGTCGCGGCGCTCTCCCTCGGGACCTACTTCTGGGGCTGCCGTAGCGGCACCGCGTACATGACCGCACGACCCGAGATGGTCGCGCGGCTGCGCTCGGACGCCGACCACGACCGCGGCGACTCCCCCGAGGAGGCCCTCGCCTGAGGCCCGGGGTCAGCCGTCGAGCAGGCGGACCAGCGTGGCCGGGGCGACCTGGCGGTAGGCGTCGGCGGCGATGCCGGCCAGCTCGGTCTCGTCGAGGGCGTCCGGTCCGTCGAGGTCCAGGCGGAGGCCGAGCCAGCCCCGGTGCCCGACGTAGGGCGGGACGAAGAAGCGGGCCGGCTCCACGGCCACGAGCTCGGTGGTGACCCCCGGCGGTGCGGCGGCCCAGATCGCGGTGTGCGGGTCGCCGTGGTGGTGGTCGGCGAACATCACGAACGTCTTCTTCCCGCGGACGAACCACGCGGGCGAGCCGTGGCTGGGGCGCTCGACGACCTCGGGCAGCGCCAGGCACGCGCGCCGCACGGCCGCGAGCAGGCGTTCGACGTCGGGCACCGCGCCTCCTCCCGGTCGGGTTCGGGATCCGACCACGACGCGGTGGTGGAGCAGAAGGGCCGGCGGGTCGTGACCCTGTGGCCGGGCGGACGGTCGGGCGCGGTTTCGGGCGCGGCTCCGGCCGACCATGATCACGAGTTAGGGAGCGACACGCCCAACGACCGACGCGACACGCTCACGAAGTCGTGATCATGCTCAGCCGGGCCGTCAGCGTCGGGTGTTCGCGGCGGCGTGGCGGGCCGAGCGCGGGGCCGGTCCGGCTGCGTCC
>NZ_JBVPVA010000951.1:0-6305 GCF_055612215.1 Actinomycetospora sp.
GTGGCGGCGCGGCGCGGCGCCCCGCCGGTGCTCACCCGGACCACCCGTCGAGGACCGGCTGCTCCGTGGCGGGCCACCCGGCCGGCAGCCCCGGGAGCACCCCGCCGTCCTCGCCGGCGTCGGGGACCCAGCAGCGGGCGCTCACCGCGACGGCGAGCAGCGGGCAGCCGCCGGCGTCGCCCCGGGTCATCCGCGACTCGAGCTTGCCCAGGTGCGTCGTCGTCGACGTCGAGAACCGGCTGCGCACCTGCTCGTCGGACTGGCCCGCGCCGCGGGAGAGGCGGCGGGCGAGGTTCCGGACGTCGTCGTGGGTCCGCGTCAGCAGCACGGCGCCGTCGATCAGACCCGCGTCGTGGAGGCTGCGGTAGGCGCCGATGTCGCGGTCGAGGTTGCCGTCCTTCGCGTTCCACTCCACGTCGAGCGCGACTCGGCCCTTGACGTTGTCGACCTTGTAGCCCTCGTTGTGCACCTCGTCACACCGTTCGACGACGTCGCGTTCCCCGGCCGGGGCCCAGGGCTGGACCTGGAGCACCGAGCGCACGACGGTGTCGACCCGGCCCTCCCGCCAGCCCCGACCCCGGAAGTCGGCGTTGAGGCGCTGCGCGAGCCGGGACTCGTTGCCGCCGGCCTCGATGAGGTCCGCGGTGTGCAGGACGAACGCGTCGAGCACCGCACAGAGCTCGGTGAACTCCTCGGGCGCGGTCGCGGCGAGCACGGCGGCGGCGTTGCGGGTCTCGCGCAGCTCGAACCGTGCGGTGAGCGCCGCGAGCCGCGCGAGCGGCACGCCGGCCGGGTCGGCGTCGCGGGCCCGCGACCAGCTGTCGGTGAGCTCCATCGCCGCGCAGTCTCGCAGGAGGACGACGACGTACCCCCGCGCACGCCCACGTCGTACGGTGCGGTTTCCTGGACCCACCGGACACGCGGGGCCGGCACACCGGAGAGGGGACGGGGCGGATGACGACCACGCCGGCCCGCGGCCTCCCCGCCGCCGCTCCGGCCACGGCACCACCCCCCGACGCGGCGCCGGTACCGGACCGACCCGCCGTCGCGTGGTGGCCGGTCCTGGGCGTCGCGGCCGGACTCGCCGTCGTGCTCGGTGCGGTGTCCTCGCGCTACGGCTACTTCGGCGACGAGTACTACTTCCTCTCCGCCGGTGCCCGCCCGGCGGCCGGCTACGCCGACCAGCCGCCGATGCTCCCCCTGCTCGCGGCCGCCCTGCAGTACCTCGCGCCCGGGAACCTCGTCGTCCTGCGGCTGCCGGCGACGCTGCTCACCGCGGTCGGGGTCGTCGTCGCGGCCCTGATCGCCGCCGAGCTCGGGGGCGGGCGCCGCGCGCAGGTGATCGCCGCCGTCGCGACGGCGACCAGCCCGTACCTGCTCGCCACCGGCCACCTGCTCGCGACGTCGACCGTCGACCCGCTGTGCTGGTCGGTCGTGCTGCTGCTGCTCGTGCGCTGGCTGCGTCTCGAGGCCCACCCCGACGCGCGCGGGGCGCCGACCCGGGACCGGCTGCTGCTCGTCCTCGGCGTCGTCCTCGCCGTGGCGCTCTTCGACAAGATCCTGGTCCCCGTGCTGCTCGCGGCCGTGGCGGTCGGGGTGTGGGTCGCCGGGCCGCGCCGGCTGCTGGGCCGCCCGCTGCTGTGGGTGGGCCTGGGGATCGCGGCGCTCTCGACGGTGCCCACGCTCGTGTGGCAGGCCCAGCACGGCTGGCCGCAGCTGCGGATGGGCTCGGTGGTGGCGGGGGAGTCGTCGCTGTTCGGCAACCGCTGGGAGTTCCTGCCGCGGGCGCTCTACTACGCGGGAGTGCTGCCCGGGGCGGTGCTCGTCGTGCTGGGGTTCTGGGCGTTGCTGCGCAGCGAGCGGATGCGTCCGTGGCGCTCGCTGGGCATCGCGTGCGTCCTCGTGACGCTGGTGCTCCTCGCCGCCGGCGGCCGCCCGTACTACCTCTCCGGGCTCTACGCCCTGGTGCTCGCGGCCGGCTCGGTCGCGGCGGGCACGCTGTCCGGCGGCCCGCACCGGTGGTGGCGCTGGACGCTGCGCCCGACGGTGGTGGCCCTCGGCGCGGTGCTCGCCCTGCTGTGGGTGCTGCCGGTGGGCCCGGCGTCGTGGCGGGCACCGACCGAGTTCGAGACGATGGGCCAGGTCGGCTGGCCGGAGTTCACCGAGTCGGTGGCGCGGGCCTACCGGGCGGTGCCGGCGCCGCAGCGCGAGCACACCGTCGTCGTCGCCTACTCGTACTGGTACGCCTCGGCGCTCGAGCACGAGGGCCCGGCCCACGGCCTGCCGATGCCGATCTACTCCACGCACCGCGGCTTCGGGTACTTCGACGTGCCGCCCGGCTCGGACGACGCGCTGCTGGTCGGCGAGGTGAAGTGGGCGCCGCGGTTCTGTGCGCGGCTGGTCGTGCTGCCGCGCTCGCCGTTCTCGGCGGTCGCCCCGGTCAACAGCGACGTGCCGATGGCGCTGTGCACGCCGCGCGCGCCGTGGGCGCAGGCGTGGCCGTCGTTGCGGAACCTGGCGTAGGTAGGTGCGCTGCGCGCTCGTGAGCACTTTCCCGTGTCATAGGGCGGATTAGTGCGCACGAGCGCGAAGCGCACCTGCGTGGTGCTCCTGATGCTGCTGCTGCTCGCGGCGTGCGCCGGGCCGGGTCCCTACGGTGCCGGGGCGGCGGCCGCGGGTGACCCGCCGTCGTCGAGCCGGCTGGGCACGAACGGGGCACCGGTGCCGCACATCGACTGGCGCCCGTGCGGCGTCGGGCAGTGCGCGACCGTCCCGGTGCCGCTGGACTACCGGAACCCGACCGGGCCCACCATCGCCCTCGGCATGGTCCACCTGCCCGCGCTGGACCCCGCTCACCGGATCGGCACGCTCGCGGTCAACTACGGCGGGCCGGGGACGCCCGGCACGTCGAGCCTGCGCCGGCTGGCGTCCCGGTTCGACGGGGTCCGCGCCCGGATGGACCTCCTCGCCGTCGATCCCCGGGGCGTCGGGCAGAGCACCCCAGTCCGCTGCGGCGCGTTCGACGGGCAGCCGGTGCAACCGGCCGGGTCCCCGCTCGCCGACCCCACCGGGTTCTGGACGTCGGCCCGCGCGGCCGGACAGGCGTGCGCGGCGGCGTCGGGGGACCTGCTTCGCCACGTCTCCACCGCGAACGCCGCCCGCGACCTCGACCTGGTCCGCCAGGGGCTCGGGGAGTCCGAGATCAGCGTCTACGGCTACTCGTACGGGACCGTGCTCGGCGCGACCTACGCGAACCTCTTCGGCGACCACCTGCGCGCCCTCGTCGTCGACGGCACCCTCGACCTCGCCGCCAACGCCGGGGCCGGCGACCCCGCGCGCCCGGTCGACGTCCGCGCCGGGGTGGCCGCGGCGCGGGAGGCGTCGGTGCAGTCGTTCCTGGGCGCGTGCTCGGCCGCCGGACCGGCCCGCTGCGCGCTCGCCGCCCCGCCCGGCGCCGACCCGCGCACCCGGGTCGACGCGGCCACGGCGGCCGCCACCCGCGCAGGCGGGTCCGCCGAGCTCGCCGACCGGGTCGCGACGGCGCTGGAGTCGGGTGGGCGCCTCGCCCCGCTCGCCCGGACACTCGCGGCCCGCGCGCCCGCCGGGACACCGTCCGGTCCGGTGGTGCCCGACCCCGCGGCCGGCGCCCCCGGCCACTCGACGGCGTTCCTCGCGATCCAGTGCACGGACGTCGTGACCCCCACGGCCGCGCAGGTCACCGCGCTGCTGCCCGGCGAGCAGGCCGCGCACCCGCTGTTCGGGGTGCCGGCGGCGCTGAACACCGCGGCGTGCGTGGACTGGCCCGCGATCGACCCCGACCGCTACCTCGGCCCCTGGAACGCGCCGCTGCACGCCCCTGCCCTCGTCATCAACGCCCGCGAGGACCCGGACACCCCGCTCGCCAACGCGCGCGCCACCGCCGCCGAGCTCTCCGCGGCGCGGGTGCTCGTCGTCGACGGGTTCGGCCATACCACGCTCGACCTGCCCAGCCGGTGCGCGCAGGACGCCGCCGCGGCCTACCTGCTCGACCCGGCCCGACCGCCCGCGGAGGGCACGGTGTGCCCGCCCGACCCCGGCGCGGTGGCCTTCGCGGGCTGACGGTCGGGAGCCCGCGAGCGAGCGGCACGCTCACACGCGTCGACGCAGCGAGCGTGCCGTTCGCTCGGAGGACGGGTGCTCAGACCGTCGCCGGCATCTGCGAGCGCGACCACACGAACCCGTCGGGACGGATCACGACGAGCTCGCCGGCGGTCGCCGCGTACGCCTCGCGCAGCGTCCCGTCGGCGGCCACCGCGTCGGCGTCGAGCACCTGCACCGGGCCGGGGACGTCGGGTGCGGGCGCCGTCCCGCCGAACGCGAGCGCCGTCCACTCGGCCGCACGCCGCACCGCGAACAGGTCGGTCGCCACGCCGTCGACGACCAGCGGCGCGTCCGGCGCGCGGTCTCCCGGCCGCGGGCCGGTCCCGGCGTCGGCAACCGCGGCGAGCGGGCCGCCCCGGTAGGTGGTCCCGAAGCCCAGGCTGTCGCGGATCTGGTCGGGGGTGCGCGCCCAGAACTGCCGGCCCGTCAGCTCGCCCGAGAGGCCCAGCACGCCGGCGGCGACCGGGAGCCGCTCGGCGGTGTAGGAGTCGAGCAGCGACTCGTCGGCCCGCCCGGCGACCACCGCCGCCAGCTTCCAGCCCAGGTTCACCGCGTCGCTGATCCCGGTGTTCATCCCCTGCCCGCCCGCGGGCGAGTGCACGTGCGCGGCGTCCCCGGCGAGGAACACCCGCCCGACGCGGTAGTCGTCGACCATCCGGACGTTGAGCCGCCAGTCGCCGACCGTCTCGACCCGCCGCACGCGGATTCGCGGGCCGAGGGCCTCGACGAGCTCCCGCAGCACCGGTTCGCTCGCCCGGACCGCGGGGTCGTCGTGGGCGATCTGCACCTGCCAGGTCGGGGTCGCGGGCAGCGGGCAGATCGCGAAGAACGAGGCACCGCCGCCCAGGAACGATCCCGGTCGCTCCGCCCGCCCCCGAACGAGCGGCCCGGCCGCGGACCACATGTGCCAGTGGTCGCGGTCGAGCCCGTCGAGCTCGACGTCGCCGAGCATCAGCCGCACCTCCTCGTGCGTCTCGCCGAGGAACCCGATCCCCAGCTCGCGGCGCACGGTGCTCGACCCGCCGTCGGCCCCCACCACCCACGACGCGGCCAGCTCCTCGCCGTCCGCCAGGGCGAGCCGCACCCCGTCGTCGTCCTGGGAGAGCGAGGCGACGCGGCGCCCGTACTCGACCTCGACACCCTCCTCGGCGAGCCGCTCGCGCAGCACCTGCTCGGTGCGCCACTGCGGGAGGAGCAGCGAGCGCGCCCAGGGCGTCGTGGCGTCCGGCTCGGCCGGGTTCAGGACGACGTCGTGCACCGACCCGTCCGGCTCGTGGCGCCGGATCGGCAGCCCGAACACCCCGAGCGAGACCAGCCGGTCGGCCACGCCCATCGCGTCGAGCAGCTCCAGCGTCCGCGGCTGCATGCCCTTGCCGCGCGACCCGCGGTGCGGTCCCGACGCCGCGTCGACCACCCGGACCCGCACCCCGCGCCGGGCCAGCTCGACGGCCGCCGTCAGCCCCGTCGGGCCGCCACCCACCACCACCACGTCGTCCATTGTCATGACACTACGCCTCAAGTGAGACTGAGTGTCAAAAGATTTCCCGTGCCAGAATCAGCCGCATGGGGCTGCGGGAGCGGAAGAAGGAGCGCACGCGCGCCGAGCTGCAGCGCCACGCCCTGCGCCTGTTCCGCGACCGCGGCTACGCGGAGACGACGGTGGACGACATCGCAGCGGCCGCCGAGGTCAGTCGCAGCACGTTCTTCCGGTACTTCCCCGCGAAGGAGGACGTCGTCCTGTTCGACGACGTCGACCCGGTGATGGAGCGGGTGATGCAGGCGCTGCCCGACGGGACGCCGCTGCTGGCGGCGGTGCGGACCGTCCTGCGCGAGTCGTTCGGCTCCCTCGACGACGAGGCCCGCGCGCTGGAGGAGGTGCGCATGCAGCTCGCCCGCTCCGTCCCGCAGATCGCCGCGGTGCTGCGCGAGCGCAACGCGTTCGGCGTCGGGACCGCGGCCCGGATGGTCGCCGCGTGCACCGGCCGCCGGCCCGACGACCGCGACGTGCTGCTCTTCGCCGGCGTCGTCATCGGTGCGCGGCTCGCGGCCCAGGCGAGCATGGACTCGGGCCGGGGGACCAGCTACGTCGACGAGCTCGACGCGATGTTCACCCGCCTCGCCGACGGTGTCCCGCTGGCCGACGAGCCGATCACCGTGCCGGCCGG
>NZ_JBVPVA010000821.1:0-1191 GCF_055612215.1 Actinomycetospora sp.
GATGATCCTCGAACACGTGTGGGACTTCGCGTACGACGGAGTCTCGAACGTCGTCGACCAGTACGTGTCCTATCTCCGTCGCAAGATCGACAAGCCGTACGGCAGCGACCTGCTCGAGACCGTGCGGGGCGCCGGCTACCGGCTGCGGGTCGGCGATCCCGAGCAGCCGGCGCCGACGCCGAGTTCCTGACCGGTAGGGAGATCCGACATGCCGCTGCGCGTCCGGCTCGCGCTCGGGTTCGCCTCGGGCACGGCCCTCCTGATCGCCGTGGTCGGGCTCGGCTTCGTCCTGCAGCTGCACACCAGCCTGGACGCCACGCTCGACGTCGGGCTCGCCAGCCGGGCGTCCACGCTGACCGAGCAGTACAACGCCGAAGGGCTGGCGGCGCTGCACACCACCCGCGACGAGGAACCCATCCAGGTCGTCACCGCCGACGGCCGGGTGCTCGTCAGCTCCCCCGACCTCGCCGGGACCTCCGCGCTCGACCCCCACGACCTCGCGGCCGTGCTCGCCCGCCGGGTCGACGGCTCCGGCCCGCTGGGGTTCACCCGCGGCGAGGAAAACGAACGCACCCGCTTCCTGGCCACCGTCCTCTCCGACCGCGACGGGCTGGTGCTCGTGGTGGGCACCGGGACCGACATCGCCGACGCAGCCGACGAGCACGTCGACACCGGGCTGCTGATACTCGGACCGATCGCGGCCCTCACCGCCGGACTCGGCGCCTGGTGGCTCGCCGGGGCGGCCCTGCGCCCGGTGGAGCGGATGCGCCGACAGAGCGCCGACCTAGCCCGCCACGACGACGGCACCCACCTGGCGGTGCCGACGACCCGCGACGAGATCGCCTCGCTCGCCTCCACACTTAACGAGCTGCTGGACCGGCAACGCCACGCGCTCGCCCACGAACGACAAGCCCTCGAGCGCGAGCGCGGATTCGTCGCCGACGCCGGACACGAGCTGCGCACCCCCCTGGCCACGCTGCGCGCCGAGCTGGAGCTGGCCGGGCGCCCGGGGCGCGACCGCGACGAGCTCGTCGACGCGGTGACCTCCGCCGCCAGCGAGACCGACCGGCTCATTCGGCTCGCCGAAGATCTCCTCACTCTCGCCCGCGCCGACGGCACCGACGATTTCCTCCGGGTGCACCCCGTCGACCTCACTGAGGTAACCGCCTCCGCGGCCCGGGCGGCATCCGC
>NZ_JBVPVA010001068.1:0-2759 GCF_055612215.1 Actinomycetospora sp.
CGCGTTCGCCGCCCGGGTGCGGATCGCGGCGGCCGAGCACCGGGACCCCGCGGCCCGCTCGCCCTGGCAGCGCTGGACGGGCCGGGTCGGCACCGCGGACCGCGCGCTGCTGCGCGTCGACGAGGTCGCGGTCCTCGTCGACGGGCAGCTCGCCGTCCCGCACTCGATCAGGGACTCGGCGCACGCGCCCGCCGTGCGCGCGGCCGTGCTGCGCGTCGAGGCGGCACTGTCCCGCCTGCTCGACACCCCGCCCGAGGACGTCGGGCCCGCGCAGGCCGACGCGGTGGAGGACGCGCTGCGCCGGCTCGAGCAGCTCCTCGCCGACGACCGCCGCGGCGACCGCACCGCCGACGAGGACCGCCCCCGCGACCGCACCGCCGACGACGACCGCGGCGAGGCCGCGGCGCCGCGCCCCTTCACCCCGGCCGCCGAGCTGTTCGCGGGCTTCCTGCCCGGGAGCGCGGTGACGGTCGGGCCGATGGTCGCCCCCGAGGGGGGCGGACCGAAGCTGCTGCTCACGACGCGGCAGGCGCTGCAGATCGCCCTGGCCGGCGGGCTCTCGATCGCCCTCGGCGACGCGCTGTCCGGGCAGCGCTGGTACTGGGCGGTGCTGGCCTGCTTCCTCGCGTTCACCGGGACGGCCACCGCCGCCGAGACGGTCCGCAAGGCCCTGCAGCGCACGGCGGGGACGGTCGTCGGCGTCGTCGTCGCCCTGGTGCTCGTCCCGTGGCTGGGCCACTCGACGACGACCTCGCTGGTCGTCATCCTCGTGGCGATCTTCGTCGGCTTCTACCTGTTCCGGGTCTCCTACACCTGCCTGGCGCTCGCGATCACGATCCTCATCGCCGAGCTCTACGAACTGCTCGGCACCTACAGCGACGGGCTGCTCGCGCTGCGGGTGGGCGAGACCGCGCTCGGGGCGATCATCGGCGGCGTCGTGGCGGTGTCCTTCCTGCCCACGTCCGCCGCCTCCGCGGAGCAGGCGGCCCGCGCGCACCTGGCCGAGGAACTGCGCGCGTCGACCCTGGACGTCGCGGCGGTGCTGCACGGCGGGCCCGGCGCCACCGGAGCCGACGGCGAGCCCGTCGACCTGCACGCGCGGGCCCGCTCGCTCGACGCCGCCGTGCACCAGCTCGCCCTCATCGGGCTCCCGCTCTCGCTGCGGGTCGCGCCGGGATCGGCGGCCCGGCGCGCGTCGGTCACCGGGCGGCTCTCGGCCTGGGTGCGGTGCGCGGCGCGGGTGCGCGCGGTGATCCACGCCGTGGAGGACCAGGTGGCGGGCGGCGCCACCGCCGACCCGGAGACCGTGCACGGCGCGATGACCGCGGTCCGCGGGCTCGTCGACGCCCTCGCCGAGGGCCGCGGCCCCGGCGCGCACGCCGATCCGCCGGCCGGGGTGGACGACGCCCCGGAGACGCTGCTGGGCGAGCTCGCCGCGCTCCACGGCGCGCTGCTCGCGCTCCACGAGTCCGACCCCACGGCCGGCGCGGCCGAGCCGGGCACCGACGCCGGCACGGCCCGGGCGGCCGGGGGGACGGCCACGATCCGTGGCCGGGTCACCGACGCGGCGGACACCGGCCTCGACGCCGTCGTCACCGTCGTCGACCCGCACGGCCGCCAGCTCGGCCGGGTCCGGACGGACGCGGCCGCGGGCGGGCGCTTCGCGGTCACGGCCGGAGCCGGTCCGGGGCCCTGGTTGGTCGTCGTCGCGGCCGCCGGGCGGGCCCCGCACGCCGGGCGTGCGGCCGCCGGCCCCGAGCACCACGTCGTGCTGACCCCGGCCGGACGTTGCGTACCCGCCCGGCAGGCGGCCGCCGTCGTCCTGTGAGCGACCGTTCATCGACGGGCACCCCGACCCGGCGTGGAATCGACACGGGCGGGCGACGGGCGGGGACCTCTCGTCCCCCTCGGGTGACCTCGACGCCGCCGTCGGCACGGTCGGTGACCTAGGCTGGTGGGTGGATCCGGATCGGTTCCGGATCCCGCGACGGGCCCCACGACGGCCCGACCGGCGGGAGGTGCTCGACAGTGAGCCAGGACGTGTGGCCGGCCACCGGCACGACCGAGCGCGCCGCCGCCGAGGACGGGGCCGACGGCGCCGACACCGCGCCGACCGTCGGCTCGACCGAACCGCGCGAGGCCCAGCGGCTGGAGCCGAGCGCGTCGGCCACCACCGGTGACGCCGCGACGACGACGCGGCCGCGCTCGGCCACGCGGCGGGTCCGGGCCCGGATCGCCCGGCGCATCACCGCGCAGCGCAGCGGCCCGGTCAAGCCCGTCCTCGAGCCGCTGGCCACCGTGCACCGCGAGCTGCACCCCAGCGCCGACCTCGCCGCGCTGCAGCGTGCGTACGACACCGCGGAGGCCTTCCACGAGGGCCAGATGCGCAAGTCGGGCGACCCGTACATCACCCACCCGCTCGCCGTCGCCACCATCCTCGCCGAGCTCGGCATGGACACCACCACGCTCGTCGCGGCGCTGCTGCACGACACCGTGGAGGACACCGCCTACTCGCTGGACAAGCTCTCCGCCGACTACGGGGCGGAGGTCGCACACCTCGTCGACGGCGTCACCAAGCTCGACAAGGTCCAGCTCGGGGCGGCCGCGGAGGCGGAGACGATCCGCAAGATGGTCGTGGCGATGGCGCGCGACCCGCGGGTGCTCGTCATCAAGCTCTCCGACCGGCTGCACAACATGCGCACGATGCGCTTCCTCAAGCCGGAGAAGCAGGCCAAGAAGGCCCGCGAGACCCTCGAGGT
>NZ_JBVPVA010001133.1:0-17791 GCF_055612215.1 Actinomycetospora sp.
GCCGTGGCGGGCCTCGGGGAGACGGACGCGCCGGGGCTGCACCACGTCGTCGCGCCGTGCCGGGGAACAGCAGCCGTGGATCTCCAGGGCCGGCTCGCCGCCGTGGTCGAGCAGGTCGCGGTGACCGACGGGCGTCCGACCGACGACCCCGCGGCCCTGCGCCGAGCACATTGAGACCCTTGACCCCTTGGTACTTCTCTAGGACCATCTGGTAGCTATGAGCGCACCGGCCCTACCACCCGTCGTCGGCACCGAGACCTGGCAGCGCGAGCTCGACGCGCTGCGCCGCCGGGAGAAGGCGGCGACCCGCGAGCTCGACGCCATCGCCGCACAACGCCGCCGGCTGCCGATGGTCGAGATGCCCGACTACACGCTGGAGGGCGAGGACGGGCCGGTGCGGCTCGTCGACGTCTTCGACGGCCGGTCCCAGCTGATCGTCTACAACCACATGTGGTTCCCGGGCGAGGAATGGCAGTGCGGGGGGTGCACCGGCTTCACCAGCCAGTTCACCCGGCTGCAGTGGCTCGACCACTTCGACGCGCGGTTCGTCGTCGTCACCCAGGGCCCGATCGACGAGGCCCTCGCCTACCGGCGCCGCGTCGGCAACACCATGCGCTGGTACTCCACGGCGAACAGCTCCTTCGGGACCGACGTCGGCGCCCCGCCCGGCGGCGGCTTCGCCGTGAACGTCTTCCTGCGCGACGGCGGCACCGTGTACCGCACGTGGCACACCGACGGCCGGGGCACCGAGCAGCTCGGCTTCGGCTTCGCGCTCGTCGACCTGCTGCCCTTCGGACGGCAGGAGGAATGGCAGGACTCGCCCCCGGGCTGGCCACAGCAGGCCACGTACAGCAGGTGGCCGAGCTCCGAGGACGTCGCCGCGCTCTACGGATCGTGACGGTCCCTGGCGAGATCGGGAGCCGGGTATGACGTTCGAGCTCCGGGTGATCGGACGCGTCGAGTCCACCCTCGACCCCGCCGCGGCGCCGAAGCAGGCCGACGAGGGCGCGCCCGACGCGTGGCTCGTCCTGGACCCGTCGCTGCGCGAGGCGTGCGCCGACCTGGCGGCGGGCGACGAGCTGGTCGTGCTCACCTGGCTGCACGAGGCCGCGCGGGACGTGCAGGTCGTGCAGCCGCGCGACGACCCCGCGCGGCCGCCGACCGGCGTGTTCAGCACCCGCTCCCCCGCGCGCCCGAACCCGATCGGGATGCACCCGGTCCGCGTCCTCGCCGTCGAGGGCACCCGGATCCACGTCGACGCGCTCGAAGCCTTCGACGGCACGCCGGTCGTCGATCTCAAGCCCGCCCTCGCCCCGCGGCAGGAACGATGAGAATTCGCTGCGGTTCCGCCCGGCGCGACGACCTGCGCCGGCGGGCGGGCGGGACCGGCGGCGACGATTAGGGTCGGTGCCCATGCAGGTGTCGGCGCTGACCCGCTATCCCGTGAAGTCGATGCTCGGCCAGCAGCTGGACGAGGCGGTGGTCGGCCCCACCGGGCTCGAGCACGACCGCTGGCGGGCGCTGATGGACCCGACGACCGGCTACGTGTGCACCGCCAAGCACCCGCGGCTGTGGCGGCGGCTGCTGCAGTACTCGGCGGCCGTGGACGGCGGGCAGGTCCGGGTGACGACGCCGGGGGGCGACACCTTCGGCGCCGACGACCCGCGCCTCGTCGAGAGCCTGACCGCCGACCTCGGGCGGCCCGTCGAGCTCCGGGCGCAGCGCCCGGCGGGGTCGTCGGTCGAGCGCCCGGACCCCGAGGACGTGCTCGCGCAGGGCGTGGAGGCCGAGGTCGAGGCGCCCACGCTCGAGATCTCGCAGGGGAACGCCGGCGACACGTTCGTCGACCACTCCCCGATCCACCTGATCACGACGGCGACCCTGGATCACCTGGGGATCGAGGCACTGCGCTACCGACCGAACCTCGTCATCGACGCGGACGTGGAGCCGTTCGCCGAGAACGACTGGCTCGGGCGGGAGCTGACCGTCGGCGACGTGGTCCTGCGGTTGACGCTGCCGACGCCGCGGTGCTCGGTGCCGACGCTCGAGCACGGCGACCTGCCGCGGAACCCCGACGCACTGCGCCCGCTGCTCACCGGGAACCGGGTCGAGGTGCCCGGGTTCGGGGTGCTGCCGTGTGCGGGGGCGTACGCCGAGGTGGTCCGCGGCGGGACGGTCCGTCGAGGTGCGCTCGCGCGCCTGTGAGCACTTTCGGGGGCTATGACCCCCGAAAGTGCTCACGGGCCGCAGGCACCTAGATGTCGTACCGGTCCAGCATCATGACCTTGTCCCAGGCCTTGACGAAGTCCCGGACGAACTTCTCCTCCGCCCCGTTCTCCGCGTAGATCTCCGCGACCGCGCGGAGCTCGGAGTTCGAGCCGAACACCAGGTCGTTGCGGGTGCCGGTCCAGTGGACCTCGCCGTCGGTGCCGCGGGCCTCGTAGAGCCCCTCCTCCTCGGCGACCTTCGACCACGTGGTGTTCATGTCGAGCAGGTTGGTGAAGAAGTCGTTCGTCAGCTGCCCGGGACGCTCGGTGAGCACCCCGTGCGTCGACCCGCCGGTGTTCGCCCCGAGCACCCGCAGACCGCCGACGAGCGCGGTCATCTCGGGCGCGGTGAGGTTGAGCAGGTTCGCGCGGTCGACCAGCAGGTACTCGGCGGGGAGCGGGTTGCCCTTGCCGAGGTAGTTGCGGAAGCCGTCCGCGGCCGGCTCGAGGTAGGTGAACGAGTCGACGTCGGTCCACTCCTGCGAGGCGTCGGTGCGCCCCGGGGTGAAGGGGACCGTGATCGAGGTGCCGGCGTCGGAGGCCGCCTTCTCGATGGCGGCGCACCCGCCGAGCACGATCAGGTCCGCGAGCGAGACCTGCGTGCCGGAGGCGTTGAACGACGACCGGACGTCGTCGAGGGCCGCCAGGGTCCGGCGCAGCTCCTGCGGGTCGTTGACCTCCCAGTCGATCTGCGGGTCGAGGCGCACGCGGGCACCGTTGGCGCCGCCGCGCTTGTCCCCGATCCGGAACGTGGAGGCCGACGCCCAGGCCGCCTTGACGAGCTGGGAGACGGACAGGCCCGAGTCGAGGATCTTCGCCTTGAGCTCGGCGATCTCGGTGGAGTCGACGAGCGGGCCCTCGTGCGCGGGCACCGGGTCCTGCCAGATCAGCGTCTCCTGCGGGACCCAGTCGCCGATGTAGCGCTGGATCGGGCCCATGTCGCGGTGGGTCAGCTTGTACCAGGCGCGGGCGAACGCGTCGGCGAACTCGTCGGGGTTCTGGTGGAACCGCCGCGAGATCTCCCCGTAGATCGGGTCGAGCTTCAGGGAGAGGTCGGTGACCAGCATCGTGGGCTGGCGGGTCAGCTCACCGGTCTCCGGGTCGGGCACGGTGTTCGCGCCGCCGCCGTTCACCGGCCGGTACTGCCACGCCCCGGCCGGCGACTTGTGGAGCTCCCACTCGTAGCCGAAGAGGTTGTCGAAGTAGCCGTTGCTCCACTGCACCGGGGTGGAGGTCCAGGTGACCTCGAGGCCGGAGGTGATGGTGTCGCGGCCCTTGCCCTTGCCGAACTTCTGCGCCCAGCCCAGGCCCTTCTCCTCGAGGGAGGCGCCCTCGGGCTCGGGGCCGACGTACTGGTCGGGGTCGGCCGCGCCGTGCGTCTTGCCGAAGGTGTGGCCACCGGCGATGAGGGCGACGGTCTCCTCGTCGTTCATCGCCATGCGGCCGAAGGTCTCGCGGATGTCGCGCGCGGCGGCCAGCGGGTCGGGGTTGCCGTCCGGGCCCTCCGGGTTGACGTAGATCAGGCCCATCTGCGAGGCGCCGAGGGGCTGCTCGAGCTGCCGGTCGCCGGTGTAGCGCTGGTCGCCGCCGAGCCACTCGCGCTCCGGGCCCCAGTAGGTCTCGTTGTCGGGCTCGAACACGTCGGGGCGGCCGCCGGCGAACCCGAAGGTCGTGAAGCCCATGGTGTCCAGCGCGCGGTTGCCCGTGAAGATGATGAGGTCGGCCCAGGAGACCTTCCGGCCCCACTTCTGCTTGACCGGCCACAGCAGGCGGCGGGCCTTGTCCAGGTTGCCGTTGTCGGGCCAGCTGTTCAGCGGGGCGAAGCGCTGCATGCCCATGCCGGCGCCGCCGCGGCCGTCGGCCAGGCGGTAGGTGCCGGCGGAGTGCCACGCCATGCGGATCATGAAGCCGCCGTAGTGACCGAAGTCGGCCGGCCACCAGTCCTGGCTCGTCGTCAGGACCTCGTCGACGTCGCGCGCGAGCTCGTCGAGGTCGACGGTCGCGAACTCCTTCGCGTAGTCGAAGTCCGGGTCCATCGGGTTCGAGGCGGCGGTGTGCGAGCGCAGGACGCGCAGGTTGAGCTGGTTGGGCCACCAGTCGACGTTGCCGCCACCCTCGGTCGGGTGCGCGAGACGACCCCCGTGGACCGGGCAACCGCCGGCCTCATGGGTGTTCATCTCTGTCTCGCGGGTGACGTGACCTTCAGACACGAGGGTTTCCTCCGGAGGGTTGAGAGGTGGTGGAACACGCGGGGCAGAGCCCCCAGAAGACGACCTCGGCCTCGTCGACGACGAAGCCGTGGTCGTCCGACGCGGTCAGGCACGGCGCGGCCCCGACGACGCAGTCGACGTCGGAGATCGCGCCACAGGACCGGCACACGACGTGGTGATGGTTGTCCCCGACCCGGGCCTCGTACCGCGCCGCCGAACCCGTGGGCTCGATGCGCCGCAGCAGGCCCGCCGAGGTGAGCGCCCGCAGGACGTCGTAGACGGCCTGGTGGGACACCGTCCCGAGGTCGGCCCGGACGAGACCGATGATCGCGTCCGTGTCGAGGTGCGGGTGGTCGTGCACCGCCGACAGCACCGCGAGACGGGGACGCGTCACGCGCAGACCCGCCTCGCGCACCTGGCGCTCGAAGTCGGAGGTGGTCGGCACATCGGCCAGTGTGGCCCTGAATCTGGAATCAATCAAGATTCCGTCGCGATCGGCAGATGTCGCACCGCGGAGCGGACGTGCTCAGGAGGCGGGCCGGGACCCCGTGGGGCTCGACGGGACCCCCGGGGTGCGGTGCCCGCGCGAGCCGGCGGCCACCGTCGAGAAGTCGTAGCCGCTCTCGGCGTGCTCGCCCTCGTCGACGCCCTCGGCCTCGACCTCGGGATCCACCCGCAGCCCGATCGTCCTCGCGATCACCCAGGCGATCACGATCGTGACGACGAACGAGTAGCCGAGCACCGCGACGACGGCCACCGCCTGGCGTCCGAGCTGGGACAACCCGCCGCCGTAGAGCAGGCCGTCCGCACCGGCGGGGTTGGTCGCCACCGAGGCCAGCAGGCCGATCAGGAGCATCCCGACGAGCCCACCGACCCCGTGGACCGCGACGACGTCGAGGGAGTCGTCGAACCCGAAGCGGTACTTGAGCCGCACCGCGCAGGCGCAGATCGCGCCCGCGGCGAGGCCGATGGCCAGCGCCCCGAGCGGCTCGACGTAGGCGCAGGCCGGGGTGATCCCGACGAGGCCCGCGACGGCACCCGACGCCGCCCCGAGGGACGTGGGCCGGCCGTCGCGGATCTGCTCGACGACGAGCCAGGCCAGGACCGCCGCCGCCCCCGCGGTCATCGTCGACACCAGGGCGGTGCCGGCCACGGCGGTGGCCCCGAGCGCGGACCCGGCGTTGAACCCGAACCACCCGAACCAGAGCAGCCCGGCACCGAGGAGGACCGAGGGGAGGTTGTGCGGCCGGATCGGGTCGCGGGGCCAGCCCCGCCGCTTCCCGACGACGAGGGCGAGCGCCAGGGCCGACGCCCCGGAGTTGATCTCGACGGCGGTCCCGCCCGCGAAGTCCAGCGCGTGCAGCCGGTTGGCGATCCACCCGCCGACCGACCCGGGCCCCGTCGCCCCGTCGAGCGCGAACACCCAGTGCGCCTCGGGGAGGTAGACGACCGTGACCCAGACCAGCACGAACAGGGTCCACGGCCAGAACCGCGTCCGCTCGGCGACCGCACCCGCGAGCAGCGCGACCGTGATCACGGCGAACATGAGCTCGAACATCGCGTAGACGCCGGCCGGGATCGCGGTCGGCCCGCTCCCGACGACCGCGGTGTCGGTGTGGCGCAGCCCGACGTCGCCGAAGCCGCCGATGAGCCCCGCCCACGCGTCGGACCCGAAGCCGAGCGAGTAGCCGTAGACCACCCACACCACGCCCACGACGGCGAGGCACACGAAGCTCGTCATCATGACGTTGAGGACGGCCTTCGTGCGGACCATGCCGCCGTAGAAGAGGGCCAGGCCCGGGGTCATCAGCATCACGAGCCCGGTGCTCGCGAGCACCCATGCGGTACTGCCCGAATCGATCACACCGAGCCCTCCGGGCGGGATCACGGACGGCGCAGTGTGACACGCGGATGACGGGGACGTCTCCGACGTGTGACGAGGTGGCCCCGGGCCTACGCGGGGGCCGCCCCGACCGAGGCGAGGAAGTCGGTCATGGCGTCGACCGACCGGAAGTGGTCCACGTCGAAGTCGTCGAGCGGCAGCTGCACGCCGAAGGTCTCCTCGAGCGCCACGATGAGCGTCACCAGCGCGAGCGAGTCGATGAGACCGGCCTCGAGCAGGTCCGTGGACGTGTCGGGCACGTCGATCCCGGCGCGCTCGCTCACCACCTCCGCGACCTGCGCGCGCAGCTCGGGGCGGGTGTCGGTCTCCATCAGCTCTCGTCCTTCGGTGCGGGGCGGAACCGGTCGCGCAGCGCGGGCCGGTCGATCTTGCCGTTGACGTTCTTGGGGAGGCCGTCGAGCTCCTCCCAGCGTGCCGGGAGCATGTAGCGCGGCAGCAGCGCGGTGACCTGCCGGCGCAGCTCGGCCACCGGCAGCTCCCGGCCCTCGACGACGGAGTAGGCGCAGCAGATCGTGGTGCCCTCGAAGCCCCCGGTGTCCACGCCCACGACGGCACATTCGCGCACCCCGGCCACGGTGTTCACCGCCGACTCGACCTCGCCGAGCTCGATGCGGTAGCCGCGGCTCTTGATCTGGGAGTCGGTGCGGCCGAGGAAGTGCACCACGCCGTCCTCGTCGGCGCGGGCGAGGTCGCCGGTCCGGTAGATGCGCTCGCCGTCGGGACCCGGGACGAAGGCGGCGTCGGTCTTCTCCTGGTCGCGCCAGTAGCCCGGGGAGAGCCCGACCCCGCCGATGTACAGCTCGCCGATCTCACCGGTCGCAACCTCACGCCCGTCCTCGAGGACGAGCAGCCGCTCGCCGTCGCACGGCACGCCGATCGGCACCGGCACCGACTCGTCGTCGGGCACCCCGGGCACGTCGAAGTACGACGACGCGATCGTCGCCTCGGTGGGTCCGTAGAGGTTGGTGAACCGGACGTGGGGCAGCCGGCGCATCCAGTGCGCGAGCACCGGGGTCGGCAGCACCTCGCCGCACCACAGCAGCCGCTCCAGGGCCGGGAAGTCGTCCTGCGCCACGGCGTCGAAGCGCGCCAGGTAGGTCAGGACCGACGGCACGGAGAACCACTGCGTGAGCTCGTGGTCGCGGATGAACGCGGCGGTCCGCCGGGGGTCGAGGCCCAGCGAGGCCGGCACGAGGTGCAGCTCCGCGCCCGCGGCGAGCGTGGCGTAGATGTCGAACGTCGAGAGGTCGAAGTGCAGCGGCGGGTGCCCGGAGATCCGGTCGCCGGGCTTGGTCCCGAAGTGCCCGAGCGCCCAGTCCACGAAGGCCGAGACCATGTCGTGGGTGATCATGACGCCCTTCGGCTCCCCGGTGGAGCCGGAGGTGAAGAGCAGGTGGGCGAGGTCGGGGGCCGCCGCCACGACCGGGGCCGAGGCGTCCGCGGCCGCGACGTCGCCCCGCGCGAACGCCGACGCGAAGCGCGCGCCGGCCAACGGTTCGACGAGCGAGCCCACGACCAGGTCGTCCAGGCCCTCGCCGACGAGGCCGTCGATGAGGCCCGTGGCGGTGGCGTCGGCCAGCAGGACCGTCGGCTCGGCCGAGCGCACGATGCGGGCCACGCGCGGCGCCGGGCTCGCCGAGTCGACCGGCACGTACACGCCGCCCGCCTTGAGCGTCCCGATCAGCGCGGCGATCGTCCACGGCGCCTTCGCCGCGAGCACCCCGACGCGGTCACCGGGCCGCACGCCGCGCTCCACCAGCACCCGTGCGATCCGGTCGGTCGTGGCCGCGAGCTCGGCGTAGGTCATCACCTCGTCGCCGAGCAGCAGCGCTGTCGAGCCGGGCGAGCGCTCCGCCGAGGCGGTGAGCAGGTCCTGCAGCCGCCGGGTCACGGCGTGACCCCCGCCCGCGCGAACACCTCGCCGATGTGCCCGAGCTCCTCGGCCGCCGGCGGGATGTCCAGCACGAACACCCGGGTGCCCCGGGCCAGGTAGTGCCCGATCGCCGAGGCCACGCGGTCGTAGGAGCCGACCAGGTAGGGGCAGAAGGTCTGGTAGTTCTGGAACGGCCCGAGCCAGAACGGGTCCGGCTCGCCATCGGCGGTCTCCGGCTGCGCCTGCGCCGCGGCGGACAGCTGGCGGTGCCACTGCGAGTCCGAGGTCCGCATCGCCATCGAGTGCGCGATCTGGCCCTTGCGGTCGGTCGGGAAGCGCTCCTCGGCGACCTTCCACGCCTCCGCGGTGTCGCCCCGCGCGATGATCCCGACCCGGACGCCGCCGCCGGCCGGCGCATCCGCGGTCTCCTGCCCCAGTGGCTCCGGGTAGCGGATGGGGACGGCGCCGATGTCGGCCGCAGCCGCGCGCCCGGCGGGCGACGACCCCGAGATCAGCACCTCGGGCATGAGGTCGGCGGGCAGCGCCGGCCCCAGCTTGAGGTTGCGCACCTGGTGCCAGCGCCCCTCACGGGTCACGGTCTCGCCGCGCAGCAGCGCCATGACGATGTGCGTGTACTCGGTGGTCCGGGCGTAGCGGTCGTCGTGCTCGGTGGGGTCGCCCAGCGCCAGCAGGTCGTTGCGGAAGCCGCCGGCGAGCATGTTCAGGTGCACCGCGCGCCCGTGCAGGTACGCCAGCGACGACACCATCGACGCCGCGGTGAACGGGTGCATGTACACCGGCTGCACCGCCACCAGCGGGGCGAGCCGCTCGGTCGCGGTGATCGCGTGCTGGGCCACCAGCCACGGGTCCGCGATGCCGTTGTCGGTGTACACCAGCATCCCGGTGCACCCCGCGGCCTCGCTCCAGCGCGCGACGTCGGCGACGGCGCGGCCGTACTCCGCGGCGGGGACGTCCTTGGACTGCGGGCAGGTCGAGTAGATCTGGACGCTCGCCCGGCTCACGAGGGGGTCCCCTCCACGACGAACCCCTCGATGTAGAGCCGGTCCAGCGCGATCCGCGAGAACGTGTCGACGGCGGTGGCCGGGTCCATGATCAGCGGCTGGCCCTTGACGTTGAACGAGGTGTTGACGACGCAGCCGGTGCCGGTCCGCGCGCGGACCTCGTCGAGCAGCGACGCGAACGTCGGGTTCAGCTCCGGGGTGACGGTCTGGATCCGCGCCGAGTCGTCCTCGTGGACGATCCCGGAGAGCGCGCCGCGGGCCTCGGGGCGCACCTGCGCGGTGCAGAGCATGTAGAGGTCCGGGTCGAAGCCGCGCGTGACGAAGAGCCGGTCGCGGTCGTCGACGTGCACGGCGGGCGCGAACGGCCGGAACGCCTCCCGGAACTTCACGGCGCCGTTGATCCGGTCCTTGATCCGGTCGCCGTCGGGGCGGGCGAGGATCGAGCGGTTGCCCAGCGCCCGCGGGCCGAACTCCATGCGCCCGTGGAACACCGCGACGATCCGGTCCGCGGCGATGTCCTCCGCGGCGGCGGCCAGGTACTCCTGGCCCATCCCGATCTCGCGCCAGCGCAGGTCGGGACGGGCCTCGAGGACCGCCAGCACGTCCTCGCGGGAGTACTGCGGGCCCAGGTAGGGGTCGAAGGGGCCGGTGACGGCGGGCCGCTCGCCCGCCTCCACCGCCGCCGCCCACGCCGCGCCGGGCGCGCTGCCGTCGTCGCCGGAGGCCGGCTGCACGAACATGCGCTCGACGCCGGGCAGGTCGGCGATCGACTGGTTGGACTTGCAGTTGAGGAAGGTGCCGCCGGCCAGGCACAGCGAGGTCTCGCCGGTCTCGGCCAGCCAGTGCCCGACGAGCGCGACGAGCAGCTCGGTCAGGCACTCCTGCATGGCGGCCGCGAAGTCGGCCTCGTCGCGCTGGATCGAGCCGTCGGGCTTCGAGGGCGTGAAGGTCTGCTCCTCGAACAGGGCCCGCGCGTGGGGGTAGCCGTCCTCGGCGTCCGCGAGCGCGCCCGTGGGCCAGTCGATGACGACCGAGCCGCGCTCGGCGTCGAACCGGGTCAGCTTGCGGAACACCTCGCGGAACCGCTCCGGGTCCCCGTAGGGCGCGAGGCCCATGACCTTGTACTCGTCGTTGTTGAACTGGAAGCCGAGGAAGCGCGTGCCGATCGAGTAGAGGATCCCCAGCGACGCCGCGATCGGCTGCGAGTGCAGCTTCTCCAGCCGGCCGTCGGAGAAGCGGTACACCGTCAGCGAGTCGACCTCGCCCATCCCGTCGGAGACCACGGCGAGCCCGCGGGAGAACCCGCTGGGCACCACCGCGGACAGCGCGTGCGCCCGGTGGTGCTCGACCGGCGCCAGGCGCTCGGCCAGGACCGGCCAGCCCGCGTCGGTGAGCGCGTCCCGCACGGTCTGCGAGCTCAGGACGCCGTCGAAGTACTCGCGGGAGAGCGCGAAGGCGCGCCGGTGGCGGTCGTAGTCGAAGCCGTGCGCGACGACGTCGACGTCCTCGGCCCGCACGCCGGCTTCCGCGAGGCAATAGGCGATGGCGTCCCGCGGGAGGGAACCGGTGCCCTTGTCGCCGTCGAAGCGCTCCTGCGAGGCCGCCGCGACGAGGCGGCCGTCGACGAGGATCGCCGCCGCGCTGTCGAGCCCCTGACAGATCCGCGCGTCCAGCGGATCGATGTCGGGTCGGGTCTCGTGAAGTCGTCGTTGGGAGTTCGGGAGCCCACTGAGTCCCAGAACGATCATTCGATCAAAGCCTCTCCGGACCGACTGCGTCGTACTCCACTATGACGTCCGAACGCGACCGAGGTTCGTACGAGGGTGACACCCGATCGGACACTTCGGCGGATATCCCCGTCGAGCGACTCAGATCACGTCGGCGGGTTGCTCCGCTCCGGGGAACGGGTGGCCCAGGATCGTCACGAATGCGCGCTGGTAGGCGTCGACCATGGCGGTGTCGGTGTAGAGCGCCAGCGCCCGCTCCCGCCCGGCCGCACCGAGCCGCGTCAGCCGCCCGCGGTCGTCGAGCACGCCGCGCAACGCCTCGGTCCAGGCCGGGACGGTCACCGGGTCGACCACGACCCCGGCCGCGCCGTGCTCGAGCATCTCGGGCACCGACCCGCTCGCCGACGCCATCACCGGCATCGCCCGCGTCATCGCCTCGACGATGACGAGCGGGAAGGCCTCGAAGCCGCTGGGGACGCACAGCACGTCGGTCTCGGCGAACGCGTGGTCCGGCCCCGGGGAGACGCCCCGCCAGCGCACCTGCCCGCGCAGGTAGGCGGGGGTCTGCGCCTCGAGCAGGGCTCGGTCGGGGCCCGCCCCGAAGATGTCGAGGGTCCACTCGTCGGGGCGCGCGAGCGCGTCGAGCGCCTTGATGAGCAGCGTCGTGTTCTTGTACTCCTTGAGCCGGGTGAGCATGCAGAACCGGACGGGTCCGGTGCCCGGACGCGGCGGCAGCGGCTCGCCCGGGGCCAGCCCGTTGGGCGCGACCATGACCGAGCCGGTGAGGCGCTGGTGGCGCGTCAGGTCGGCGTGGTGCTGGCGGGACAGCACGAGCAGACCGTCGGCGGTGCGCAGCGCGCGGGCCTGCAGCTCGGAGTAGGTCGGGCGCTCCAGCTCGGCGGGGTCGTGCGCGGCCGGCAGCCAGTACCGCCGCTGCCCGGCGACGGGGCCGAGCGCGCGCCACGCCTCCGCGAACCCGATCTCGGTCTTGGTGGCCCCGCCCACGACGATGGCCTCGTCGGTGTCGGCGACGTCCACGACCGGCTGCCACCAGGGCTGCATGAGCATCCGCACCCGCGGGTCCAGCTCGGCGATGTACTGCCCGAGGTGCTGCAGGCACACCAGGGTCACGGGGTGGCCGCGCGCGACGAGCTGGTTGGCGAGCACGACCCGCTGGCGCTCCGCCCCGCCGGGCTTGAGGCCGTTGGTGACGACGACGACGGCGGGGCGTCCCCCCGCCTGCTCGGCCAGGGCGGTCAGCCGGGCCCGACGGGGCGCCCGCTTGGAGCGCTGGACCCGCTCGAGCAGCGTCGAGCCCGCCGCGTACAGCGAACCGCGCCCGAGGTTGTGCTCCAGGCCCAGCGCGATCACCTGCGCGGCACGGAGCAGGTCGTCGCCGCGCACCGAGGCGAGCGGGTCGTCGGACACGGTGCCGCCGCTGGCGTGGCGGACCTGCGGCTCGTCGTCGTCGACCAGGCGCAGCGACCAGCCGGCCCGGCGCGCGTCGGGCTGCCACGTGGCGTCCTCGCCGTAGACGAAGAACTCCTCGCTGAACGGCCCGAGCGCGTTCCAGGCGTCGCGGGAGATGAACAGGCAGCACCCGGTGAGGTAGCCGTCGACCTCGGTCGGCGGCTCCGGGTAGAGGTTGCTGAGCCGGTTGCCGCGCAGCCGCTTCGCGTATCCGGCCGCGTTCAGCAGGTTGCGCACCACGCCCTGCTCGCGGTGCGCGACGTCCCACGGCTCGTCGCGGCCCTCGGGGTCGAGCACCGTCGGCGACACCGCGGCGACGCCGGGCTCGGCGAGCGCCGCGCGGGCCCGGGTGAGCGGACCGAGCAGCTCGGCGTCCGGATTGAGCTGCAGCGCGTCGCACTCCGGGACCTGCGCCATGAGCCGGTTCATCGCGGCGATGTAACCGAGGTTGGCCTCGGAGAAGGTCCAGGTGATGTCGGGCCGGGAGGCCGCGAACTCGCGGACCCGGGGTGACCCGCTCGAGGCGTTGTCCCAGACGTGCACCCGCACGTCGGGCAGCCACTTGTCGACGCTCGCCAGGGCACGCTCGAGCAGGTCCGCCCGTCGGTAGGAGACGATCAGGACCGCCAGCTCGCGTCGCGCGCTCTCCTCGCTCACTTGTCCGATCGTGGCACGACCGGTCAGGGGGTCACTGCCGGGCCCCGTGGGCGACGAGCCACTCGCCGTCGAGGACGCTGAACGACGACGCCGTCGACCCGAGGAGCCCGAGCAGGGCGGGGTCGTGCGCGGCGACGAGCGCCCGCGCCCCGCGGCGGACGAGGACGCCGGGCGCGCCGACCAGCCCGGCCGTCACCGGCTCGAGGCGCCCCTGGACCGCGGCCGCCCCCTCGTCGTGGGCGGTGCGGACCAGGTGGTCGAGCACCGGGACGGGGTCGCCGAGGGCCACGACCTGGACGACCTCGGCGATCCCGTCCGCGGGCAGCAGGTAGAGGAACCACCCGAGCGCCCGCCCGCCTGGTTCGGGGCCCGGGCGGGCAGTGAGCCGGCCGCGGTCGGTCAGCCGGCCGAGCTCGGCGAAGGCCCACGACACCCAGGTCACGTCGTAGTCGAGGCGCAGGCGCAGGCGTTTCGCCTGCTCGACCTGCTCGACGAGCACCTCGGGGGTGAGCGGCTCGGTGGTCCCCGCCGGGTCGGGCGGCGGGGGCGGGCCGCCGCGGGAGAGCCGGGCGGCGAGGGCGTCCAGCGGTGCGCCGGCCAGCCGGACGCCGCGGGCGAGGCCGGGCCGGCGCCGCCCGGCGAGCCCCCCCGCCGTCGCCCCCGCGCGGAGGATCCGCCACCACGACAGCGACGACCCGACCAGCTCCTGGCCGCCCAGGCCGGTCCAGAGCGCGCGGGAGTCGTCGTTGGCGCGGTCGGCGACGGTGAGGTCCTGCGGGCCGGCGAGCAGTTTGCGGTTGAGCAGGACCCCGACGCCGCGCGAGCGGACGTCGGGATGCGCGACGAGGTTGCTGCTCACGGCCATCCGCAGGGGCCGCCCGTCGTACGTGAGCCGCCGCGTGTTGGCGGCGATGAACCCGACGACGCGCCCGTCGGGGTCCTCGTGCACCAGGGACGGGATCTCCGGGTCGGCCCACGGGTCGTCGAGCACGACGCGCGCGAGGTAGTCCTCGACGTGGGGGTTGCGGCGCTGCTCCCCCGAGCGCATCACCAGCTCGAACAGTGCCCCGACCTGCGGGAGGTCGGTGCGTTCCAGTGCCCGGATGCCCGTCACGCGCGGGAGCGTAGACGGCGGGGGGATCTCCTGCGCGTGATGTCGCCGGGGCCGCGGGCCGCGATGCCGGAGCGCACTACGGCATCACGGGCCGCGCCCGTGTCGGTGGCGCTCAGTGCTGCGAGCCCGCCGCTCCCGCGTACTCCGGCCCGGCCTGCTGCCGGGTCCCCGGGTCCGACGCCGAGACGCCCTGGATGGCGCGCCACACCGCCTCCGGGGTGAGCGGCATGTCGATGTGGCGCACCCCGAGGTGGGACACCGCGTCGATGACGGCGTTGTGCACCGCCGGCGTCGACCCGATCGTCCCGGACTCCCCGATCCCCTTCGCCCCGATGGGGTTGAGGAAGGTCGGGGTCTCGGTGTTCGACGCCTCGAACGAGCACAGGTCGGCCGCCGACGGGATGGTGTACGAGGCGAGGTTGCCCGACGTCGGGTTGCCGTCCTCGTCGAAGGTGACCCGCTCGAACAGGGCCTGCGAGATGCCCTGCGCGATCCCGCCGTGCTGCTGCCCGGCCACGAGCATCGGGTTGAGGATCTTCCCGCAGTCGTCGACGGCGACGTGGCGCAGCGGCGTCACCATGCCGGTGTCGAGGTCGACCTCGACGACGGCGATGTGCGAGCCGAACGGGAAGCTCGACTGGCCCTGCTTGAAGTCGAGGTCCTCGCGCAGCGCGCGGCCGTT
Organism: Actinomycetospora sp.; assembly: GCF_055612215.1. Classification (NCBI taxonomy): domain Bacteria; kingdom Bacillati; phylum Actinomycetota; class Actinomycetes; order Pseudonocardiales; family Pseudonocardiaceae; genus Actinomycetospora; species Actinomycetospora sp. The sequence continues at coordinate 14,926 of NZ_JBVPVA010001133.1, forward strand.
GCCGTCGTCGAGCCCCGAGCCGTCCTCGGAGGCCGAGGCGATCTGCGACCACGTCACCGAGGAGCCGGCGACGCCGCGCACCCCGAAGCCGTCGTCGGAGTGCTCGATGTCCTCCACCGAGGCCTCGAGCAGGTGGGCGGCGATCTCGCGGGCGCGGGAGACCAGCTCCTGCGAGGCGTTGTGGATCGCGCTGCCCCCGGTCTGCAGCGAGCGCGAGCCGAGCGTGCCCGCCCCGCTGCGCACCAGCGAGGTGTCGGACTGCACCACCTTGATCTTGTCCATCGGCACGCCGAGGACCGACGAGGCGAGCTGCGCGAACGCGGTCTCGTGGCCCTGCCCGTGGGCACTGGTCCCGGCCATCACGGTGAACGTGCCGTCGGGGTGGGCCTGGGCCGAGCCGTACTCGCCGTCGAGGCCCAGCGGCGCGGTCACCTCGACGTAGGAGCCGACGCCGATGCCCAGCGCGACCCGCTCGCCCGCGTCCCGGCGGCGCTTCTGGTCGGCGAGCAGCTCGTCGTACCCCGCCGCCTGCTTGACCGCGTCGAGCGCCTTCTCGTGCTCGGCGTTGTCGTACTCGGCACCGGTCAGCGAGGTCATCGGGTAGCGGTCGGGCTGCAGGTAGTTCTTGCGGCGGATCTCCAGCGGGTCCATGCCCAGCTCGTCCGCGGCCATGTCGATGATGCGCTCGAGCAGCTGCGTGGCCTCGGGGCGCCCGGCGCCGCGGTAGGCACCGCACGTCGTCGTGTTCGTGGCGACGCTCTTCCACGTGAAGTCGATCGCCGGGATGTCGTAGACGCCCTGCGCCATGAGCTGGGTGAGGCTCGGCAGGATCGTGCCGACGGCCGGGTAGGCCCCGGCGTCGCCGATCACCGTCGCGCGGAGCCCGACGATCGTCCCGTCGCGCTTCACACCGAGCTCGACCCACTGGACCTGGCTGCGGCCGTGGACCATCGAGAGCATGTTCTCGGAGCGGGTCTCGGTCCAGCGGACCGGGCGCCCGAGCACCATCGCCGCCTTCGCGGCGATCGTGTACTCCGGGTAGGCCGTCGCCTTGGGGCCGAAGCCGCCGCCGACGCGGGGCGCGACGACCCGGACGAGGTCGCCGTCGAGGCCGAGGTCGCCGGCGATCGCGTCGCGCGCGCCGTGCGGGGTCTGGGTGGAGAGCCACAGGGTCACGCCGCCTGAGCCACCCGCGGAGCCTGCGGAGCCGGGTCCGTCATCAGTGCCGGGCTCGGCGACGCACGCGTTGGGCTCCATGGGGACGCCGGCGAGGCGCTGGTTGAGGAACTTGCCCTCCACGACGACGTCGGCGTCGTCGAAGATGCCCTCGACGTCGCCGGTGCCGGCGCCCGCGACCAGGTTGCTGCCGACCTCGTCGAACAGCAGCGGCGCGTCGTCGGCGTAGGCCTCCTCGATGCCGGTGACGGCGGGCAGCGGCTCGATGTCGGGGAAGACGGTCTCGGCGGCGTCGAGCGCCTCGCCCGCGGTCTCGGCGATGACGACGGCGACGATGTCGCCGACGAACCGGACCTTGCCCTTGGCGAGGTGCGGGCGGGCCATCGCGTCGGGGACGACGCCGGGCAGCCCGGGCCGGTCGGCCACGTCGAGGTCGGCGTTGGTGTAGACCGCGACCACGCCCGGCATGCCCTTGGCCTCGTCGACGTCGATGTCACCGAGCGTGCCGTGCGCGATCGGGGAGCGGACGAAGACCGCGTGCAGCGAGCCCTCGACGGGCAGGTCGCCGGTGTAGCGGCCGGCGCCGGTGATCAGCTCCTGGTCCTCGGTGCGCTTGACCGCGTGTCCCAGGATCGAGCCGCCGGTGTGGGTCGTGACGCTCACGCGTGCTCCTTCGTGCCCTCGTCGTGATCCGGGGCGGCGTCGCCGCGCAACCGGTCCCCCCGCCGGACGATAACCACCGCTGTGAGCGCGCGCACGGCCCGGAACGACAGGTTTCCGTCCGGTGGGAACGGCCGACGCACGAGCCGTCAGGCGACGTGGTGCACGAGCAACGGGACGAGGCGCTCGGCGTCGGTGACCGAGCCGTGCTGGCCGGGCAGCCGCGCGAGGACGGGTTCCCCCTCGCTGCGCACGATCGCGGCGGTGCCGTGCATGACGGCGACGACGTCGGGCACCCGGCCCCGGACGGCGTCGTCGACCGGCCCGAACCACCCGCCCTCGACCGCCTCCTCGCCGCGGAGCACCGTGGCGTCCGCGCCCAGGGTCGCCGACCAGGCCGCGTGCACGTCGTCGGCGGTCCCGGGCCGGGCGTAGACGAGGCGGGCGCGCGGGTCGCCGCCGACCATCGGCTCGCCCAGCCGCAGGTCGGGGTGGGTGTCGGCGTCGTGGCGGCGGTCGACCGTGACCATGCCGTGGTCGCCGGTGACCGCGAGCAGCGTCCCGGGCGGGAGGTCCTCGGCGAGCAGGGCGACGAGGTGGTCGATCCCGCGCAGCTGCCAGCGCCAGGCGAGCGAGCCGGGTCCGCGCAGGTGGCCGAGCTGGTCGAGGTCGGCGTGGTAGGCGTAGACGAGTCCCGGTGCGGCCAGCGCCGTCAGCGTCTCGGCGGCGAGGTCGCCCAGCGCCCCCACCCCGCGGTACGTCGCGCCGCGCAGGGCGGAGCGCGTGAGTCCCGACTCGCGGTAGGCGCGGTCCGAGACGACCGTGCTCGCGACGCCCCGGGCGGCGGCGCGCTCGAACAGGGTGGGCCGGGGCTGCACGGCCTCCGGGGCCAGCCGCTCGCGCAGGTCGGTCGTGCCCTCGGTCCAGGTCAGCGCGTCGAGCAGGGCGCCGTCGACCCGGAAGCGCACGCCGAGGGTGCCGTGCGCGCCGGGCGGCAGCCCCGTGCCGAGGCTCGTGACGCTGATCGGGG
>NZ_JBVPVA010001166.1:0-10644 GCF_055612215.1 Actinomycetospora sp.
CCGTGGTCGCGCAGCGTGGTGGCCTCCTGCCACACGCGGCGGTCGAACGGCACCGAGAGGTTCTCGACGAGGATGAGCGCTCTGCCGGGCAAGATCCTGGGTCCGTCCTGTCGGGGCCGGGGCCGGGCGATCCGATCGGCGACCGGTCGGGTCGGGTGACCACGGTAGCGATGCCGTACCGAGTCGCCTCGGGGTGCCCGCCATCGCCGGTCCGGGGACGGACGGCAGGCCGATCGTGAGACGTTCGGCGACCGGTCCGGGTTGCGTCACGCCGGCCAGGACGCACCACACCGCGCGCGGCCACGAAAGCCCTCGTCGTGTCCTTCGATCGGCGGTATGTGCGGTTCTCCGAGTGCGACCCCCCGCGCGATGACGTACCACGGACGGGTCGATTAGCCTGCTCAGGTCGCGTCGTCGGTCGCGGCAGGTGACGAGGAGGGAAGAGTCGATGACGACGGTGCACTCCAACCCGGGGTTCGACGACGCCGCCCGACGGGAGCACCTCTACCGCGGCGACGTGATGGTGTATGGCGCGTCCCCGGCCACGCTCGCGCTGGTGCAGTTCACCCGTGACCTCGTGGAGTCCGCGTTCGGGTCGCTCGACCCGCGCACGGCGCAGGACTCGATGCCGGTCGAGGAGTTCGCGGCGCTGCTGTCCGACCTCAAGCCGCGGTTCATCCACCACCCGCGCTGCAAGGAGCTCCTGCCGCAGATCCTCGTCGAGCGCGGCTGTGACCCCGAGCGCACCTACTTCGACGTGCCGCGCCTGCGGACCTCGACCTCGGACGGCTACCTGACCACCGGGATCGCGTTCGCGTTCCACCCACACCGGGACACCTGGTACTCCGCGCCGATGTGCCAGACGAACTGGTGGATGCCGGTCTACCCCGTCAGCGCCGACAACGTGATGGCCTTCCACCCGAAGTACATGACGCAGGGCGTGCGGAACGGGTCCCGCCGGTACGACTACGCCGAGTGGAACCGCACCAGCCGGTTCGCCGCGGCGTCGCAGATCGGGAAGGACACCCGCGACCAGCCCACTCCGGAGGAGCCGGTCGAGCTCGACCCGCAGGTGCGCGTCGTGCCCGAGGTCGGCGGGATGATGGTGTTCTCGGGCAACCAGCTGCACTCGTCGGTGCCGAACACGTCCGGGTTCACGCGCTTCTCGATCGACTTCCGGGTCGTCGACATCGACGACGTCGAGGCCGGGCGCGGCTCGCGCAACGTCGACTCGGAGTGCTCCGGGACGACGCTGCGGGACTTCCGGCGCTGCTCGGACCTCGCCGCGATGCCCGAGGAGCTGGCGGCGCGGTACGACGGGGTGAACGTCCCGGACGTCCCCGTCCGCGTCTGAGCCCTGCCCGTCAGCGGCGTCGGGGGGCGGCCCGGAGGCGCAGCGCGGGCGCCACCGGACGGCCCTCGAACAGGCCCGCGGTGGAGCCGAGCTCGATCGCCTTGCGGTAGGTCGGGAGCGCGTCGGAGACGGCCTGGACGGTCCGGTCGACGTCGGCGTCGGTGTGCGCTGCCGAGATCACGAAGGACTGGCCCAGCACGCCGCCCTTGAGCATCTCGCTGAGGAAGAGCGTGCGGTACTCCTGCGACGGCTGCCCGGACGCGTCGCGCGTCAGGAACACCAGGCAGTTCGGGTGCCCCGCGACCTCGAGGTGATCGCGCATCCCCGCCTCCTCGATGACGGCGTTGGCGCCCTCGGCGAGCCGCGTCCCCTGGCGTCGCATCGTCGCGACCGGGTCGGTGGTGCGGTAGGCCTCGACCACCGCGCGGAAGGCGGCCAGCCCGACGGTCTCCGGACCGTTGGTCGTCGAGAGCAGGAACACCCGGTCGGCGTCGGTGTTCAGACCCCCGAGCTCCATCAGCTCGCGCTTCCCGGCGAGCGCCGCGATCGCGAAGCCGTTGCCCATCGCCTTGCCCCACGTGGAGAGGTCCGGCACCACGCCGTACGCCTCCTGCGCTCCGCCGGTCGCCCAGCGGAACCCAGTGATCATCTCGTCGAACACCAGCACGGTGCCCTCCGCGGTGCACAGCTCGCGCAGCCCCTCGAGGAAGCCGGGCGCCGGCGCCACCGTCCCCGTCGCCGCCTCGGTGAACACCGCCGCGATGCGGCCCGGGTACCGCGCGTACAGCGCGCGGAGCGAGTCGAGGTCGTTGTAGGTGAACCGGACCGTCGCGTCGCGGACGTCGGCGGGGATGCCGGCCGTCATCGCCGTGGTGCCGATGAACCAGTCGTCCGTGGAGAAGAACGGCTGGCTCGCGACCGCCACCATGTCGCGTCCCGTGGCCGCCCGCGCGAGCTTGAGGGCCGCCGTCGTGGCGTCCGACCCGTTCTTCGCGAACTTCACCATGTCCGCGCCGGCCACCACGGACACGAAGTCCTCCGCGGCCTCCAGCTCGAGCCTGGTCGGACGGGTGAAGCTGACGCCGCGGGAGAGGACCTCGCGCACGGCGTCGGCCACCGGGGCGTAGGCGTGCCCGAGGGTCACCGCCCGCAGTCCCATGCCGTACTCGACGAACTCGTTGCCGTCCACGTCCCAGACCCGCGCGCCGAGCCCCCGCTCGAGGACCGGGGCCATGCCCTCGGGGTACTGGTCGTCGCCGCGGGCGTAGGTGTGGGCCCCACCCGGCACGACCTCGTGCAGGCGGTTCGCGAGCTCGGTCGAACGCGCGAATCCCGGGACGGGGTTCTCCATCTGCTGCCACCTCCGGCGGAACGGGTCCTTCGATCCGGGCGTGCCCGCAGGCGCCCGTGCGGCGCGTCCGGCGCTGGACGACCCTCGCTCTCGTCTCATCGTCCCCGATCGGTGCGGTCCGGGTCGCGGGCGCCCCGGTCCGGGTGCCACCCGCGTTCCCGGCGGCGGTCGTGGACGTCCGGGAGACGCCCGGTGCTCCCGCGAGGTTGTCCCGGCCCCGCGTGGCACGGCTCGCAGGGCGGGCGACGACCGTCCGTGACCACCGGGCGGCCGTCGGTCGGCGCCGGGTCGTCCCGTCCGCCCCGATCGACGGCTCGGGGCTACGGCCGGGTGGAGGGGCCGGCCGGCGTCGGCGCTCCGATCGTGCCCGGTCGGCCCAGCGGACGTCCCCCGGGCGAGGTGGCTCGGACGGCCTCAGGACGATGGGCGGCATGGCGGAGCCTGGTTCCCGCGTCGCGGGCAGTGAGAGCAGCGGGCCGGAGGAGACCGGTCACGGCACCGGGACGGCGCCGCCGGCCGCGCGTCCGCGCCGGGTCGTCGCGCTGCGGACCACGTCGGGCCCCTCGCGGGTGGTGGCGCCGGCCTGGGCGCACGGGTCGTCGCCCTCGGACGCGGCGCCGGGATGGGCGGTCGACCCCGACGTCGTCGAGGAGCCCGACGACGCGGCCGACGGCGGTGGGTGGAGCGCGGCGCGCGCGTCCTCGGCGTCGGCGCTCGCGGAGTCGGTGTTCCCGTTCGGCGCGGAGCTGCCCTTCGAGCCGGACCCGGAGGCAGCGGCGTTCCTCAACGCCCCCCGGCGTCCGCTGAGCTTCTACGTGGCGCCCTTCGGGACCCCGCCATTCGGCAACGCCCCGGCCGGGCAGCGCTCGGTCTTCGGCGGCCCGGCCGAGGGCGAGCCCGCGGGGAACGCGCGCCGCGGGGCCGTGGGGCAGCCGGCGTGGGGGCCGGCCTACCCGGCCGGGGCCTGAGGGCCCTGCGCCCGCGCCGCCGGGTGGGCGCCGGGCGGGCGTGACAGGCTCGGGGGGTGCTGGGCGAGGCGGAGATCGGGTCGCTCGACGCCGTCGTCGACCGCTTCACCACCTCGCTGCACGCCGCCGGCCCCTACCGCCCCCCGCACGCGGGGGACGGGCCCGCCGTCGACGGTCTCGTCGCCGCCGTCCTGGCCGCCAGCGGTGCGGGTGGGGCTCCCGGGCTCGTGGCGGCCGCCGCGGCCGCCGGGTTCGGGGTGCACGACGTGGGCGGGCGCCGGCTGCTCGTCAGCGACCCGCGGACGGCACGGTCGTGGGGGCTCGTCGTGCTGCCCGCCGTCGTCGGGGAGCGGGCGCCGCAGGTCGTCGTCGAGATCCCGCACCCGCACTCCGACCTGCGCACCGAGCGGGTCGGGCTCGGCGTCCTGGACCGGCTCGACGCGGCGTTGCTGCTCCAGGCCGGGGCGCACCGCCACGCGGGCGCGCCGGCGTGGGCGCGGCGCCGGGCCGACTTCCCCGCCGACGTCTCCCACCGCCCGGACTCGGTGTTCGCCCGGCTCGCCGCGGGGATCGTCGCCGCCCGCGGCACGCCGCAGGTCCAGATCCACGGCTGCGCGGACCGCGAGGGGTTCGACGTCGTGGCGTCGTCCGGGGCCGCGCCGGGCACCGCGCTGCTGGATGAGGTCACGCGCGGGCTGCGCGCGGCGGAGGAGCGGGTGCGCGGGGGTGGTGAGCCGGGCTGCGAGGCGCTGTCGGGCACCCGCAACGTCCAGGGCCGCCTGGCCGCGCGCCTCGGGACGCCGTTCGTGCACCTGGAGCTCTGCCGGTCGCTGCGCGCGGACCCGCGGCGGCGCGAGTCCGTGGCGCGGGTGGTGGCCGACGCGGTCGCCGCGACCGGGAGCACGACCGGCTGAGGTCGGTCCCTACGATCGGTGCGCATGAGCAACCGGCTCCTCGTGCTCGGCTGGCACAACATCGACCCGACGCCGGGGTTCCCGGACCCGCCCGGGGTCGGCCGGCTGGGCTTCGCGAAGCAGCTGCGCACGCTCGCGCGGTTCGCGACGGTGCTGCCGCTGCAGGAGGCGTTGCGGCGCATCGAGGCGGGGGAGCCGCTGCCCCCGCGCGCGGTGGTGCTCACCTTCGACGACGGCTACCTGGACAACCTCGAGCTCGGCGTGCCGATGCTCGCCCAGCACGGCTTCCCGGCCACGTTCTTCCTGGTCCCGGGCTTCCTGTCGGGGACGGTCGGCGCGTGGTGGGAGGACCTGTCCGGGGCGTTCGAGCGGGCGCGGGCGTCGCGGCTGACCTTCGCCGGGGTGACCCACGACCTGTCGACCCCGGCGTCGCGCCAGGTCGCGCACGACGCGGTGCGCGCGACGGTGAAGAAGCTCGACCACGCGAGCCGGGTGGCCGAGGTGGCGCGCGTGTCCGAGGAGCTGGAGCCGGCGCCGATCGCGGCGGGCGACGGGCTCTTCATGGACTGGGGCGGGGCGAAGTCGCTGCTGGCGGCGGGGCACGAGGTCGGGTCGCACACCGTGTCGCACGCGATCCTCGAGCGCGAGACCGAAGCGGGGCAGCTCACCGAGCTGGCGGACTCGCGCCGGGAGCTGGAGTCCGGCCTCGGCATCTCGGTGGACACGCTCGCCTTCCCCAACGGCGCGGCCGCGGACTACTCGGCGACCACGACGCGCCTGGTGTCCGAGCTCGGCTACCGGTGTGCGGTGACCACGCGGGCCGGGCTGGCGGGTCGGTCGGACTCGCCCTACGAGATGCGGCGGGTGATCCTCACGCCGACGACCGACCTGCCGAGCGTGGCGTCGAAGGGGTGGCGGAAGGCGCGGACGATGGTCGGCCGGCGGGTCTCGTCGTTGTCCCGCCGCTGAGTTCCGGCCGGTCCCGGGAGTGCCAGGCCCTGGAGTGCCAGCGGAGCGTCGACGCTTGCACCCAGTGGCAGTGAAGCCCCGTCGTCGACGCCGGATCAGGCCCGTGCGGCCACGTCCGGACGCCACGTGACCCGGGCCGGGGGTAGCGCCGCGGCGATGCGCTGGGCGTCCAGGACGTCCTGGAGGAGGCCGTCCGGGTCGGTCCGGACCCGGCCGGGGCGGATGCCGAGCACGTGGAGGCCGGCCGAGCGGTAGGACCGGTGCTGCCGCTCGGTGAGCGCCACCTGCTCCGGGGTCGCGAAGTGCTGCTCGACCGAGTCGACCGGCACCACGAGGCCGATCTCCTCGTCGTAGACGTCGGCGATGCCGAGGAACGTCCCGTGCTCGTCGAACAGGGCGACGTTGAAGAGCACCGGGTCGAGCTCCGGCTGGGACAGCCACCACTCGCGCACGTCGAACTCGGCCGCCGAGCGAACTCCGCCCCTGATCCCGCGGAGCACCTTGCGAGGCGTGGCCGACCCCTTGCGACAACCGCGCTCGAGTTCGTCCTCGAGGGTCTCCTTGAGGACCATCCGCCGTTGCACCGGCTCGGTCAGGATCGCTGCGATGTCGGACTCGTCGCGGAGTCGGCGCACGGCGTCGAGGACGCAGCGCTCGATCGGGGCGACGGGCAGCCCGGCCCGGACGAGCGGTGGGCTCGGCAGGCGCTCCGTCCGCTCGACGACGATGTTCCGCACGCTGCGCACCTGCCGCGCCTCGGGGATGAGGACGTGGACGTGCGCCGGCAGCTCGCCCCGACGCAGCCCGAGGGCCCGGGCGGCGTCCAGGCCGGTGATCATCGAGCCGGGGCCCGCGTGCAGGAGAGCTGCCCGTAGGAGCTGACGGCGGGTGGGGATCCCGTTGCTCAGGAGGACCGTCGCCGGGGCGAGGAGCTGCCACGGCCCGTTCGCGCGACACCGTCGGTAGACCGTGCTCTCCGACATGCCGATCTGCACGAGCACCCGCGTCTCGATCACATCGTCGACGGCGAAGGAGCTCACGTACGCGAGGTCGAGAGTCCATCTGTTGTGTCGCACGTGCCCACGGTGGCGCGACTCCCGCTCGGGAATGGTGCGGCGCCGACCTCGCTGTGGACGAGGAGGCGTTCCTGCAGGGGTGTGGACACACGGCTACGGCGGACGCACCATCCATCGGTACGTCCGCCGTAGCAACGCCTTGCTCGCCATCTCATCGACGACGGGGCTTTACTGCCACTGGTTGCAAGCGTCGACGCTTCGCTGGCACTCCTGGGGCAATTCCGAGGCCCGGGTCGGCACCCCCGGAGCCCCGAACTCAGTGACGAATGCGGAAGATGCCCCAGGCCAGCTGGCCGGACTTCCCGCCGTTGACCCAGTTCCGCAGGCCGGTCTTCATGTTGGAGATGTACTCGTCGGAGATCTTCCCGGCGAACGCCTGCTCCGCCTTCTCGAGTTCCTCGAGCACCCGGCCGTAGTGCGTCGTCAGCTGGTCCGTGTGGTCCTCGAACGAATAGTCCGTGAACCCGTGCCGGGCGAACTCCTCGCGGTAGAACCCCGGGGAGCCGAGGCTGTCCAGGTGCAGGCGCGCCAGGATCGGCGTGAGCTCGGAGACGTCGGCGCCGTCGGCGGCCATCGGGTCGGTGAACACGACCTGCCCGGTGGGCACCAGGACCCGCTGAATCTCCGACACGATCGTCGAGCGCTCGCCGGAGTGCAGGAACGCGTCCTGCGACCAGACGAGGTCGTAGGCGTTGTCCTGGATCGGCATGTTCTCGAACGAGCCGTCGACGACGTCGACGAGGTGGTCGAGACCCTGCTCGCGGGTCTTCTCCCGGTTCCGCTCGTTCTCGACCTCGGACAGGTTCAGGCAGGTCACCCGGCACCCGAACTTCCGCGCGAGGTGCCGCGCCGCGCCGCCGTAGCCGGCGCCCATGTCGAGCACCCGCGTGTCGGCGGTGATGCCGGCGGTCTCGGCCATCCGCTCGACGGTGCGCGCCGAGGCGGGCGCGATCGGCTCGTCGGGGGTCTCGTAGAGCCCGACGTGGATGTCCTCGCCGCCCCAGACCTCGTGGTAGAAGGTGTCGGCGTCGGCGGAGTTGTAGTAGTCGCGGGCGGTGTGGACCGCCGTCGAGTACGAGTCGGCCAGTTCTTCGTCGGTGCGGTACGTCTTCTCGGCCACGTGGATCCAGAAGTCGGGGGTGTCCTCGCCGTAGGTGTCCTGGAAGTCGCCATAGGTGTCGATCTTCTGGAACCCGACCTCGCGCATGAGGCGCCGCACGTACTCCTTGCGCAGCGGGAACATGTTCAGGTGGTACACGGAACCGTCGTCGTGGAACGTGTACCGGAAGCGCGCGAGGCCGTCGTCGAGGTACTCGGGCTCGGCGGTGACGGTGTCACCGCTGTAGTAGTACTTGTGCTTCGAGGAGAAGCCGTCGTCCAGGATCGAGTCGTAGTTGCGCTGATCGAGGATGAGGACGCCGTCGTGCGAGAGCATGGCGTAGAACTCGGCGAGCGCCTTGCGGCGGTCACGCTCCGAGAACAGGTGCGTGAACGAGTTGCCGAGGCAGATGATCGCGTCGTACTCGCCGTGGACGTCGCGGTTGAGCCAGCGCCAGTCGGCCTGGACGACCCGCAGGACGTGCCCGCGCTCCCGGCCGTTGGCGAACGCCTTGGCGAGCATCTCGGCGCTGCCGTCGGCGGACACGGTCTCGAACCCGGCCTCGAGCAGCTGGACCGAGTTGAACCCGGTGCCGGTCGCGACGTCGAGGACCTTCTCCACGCCGCGGGCGCGGAGCTGGTCGATGAAGAACGTGCCCTCGCTGGCGGCCCGTCCCTCCCAACCGATGTAGTCGTCCCACTTGTCGACGAATCCCTTGATGTACTCGTCCTTGTAGTGGTTCGTGTCGCGGACCTCGACGGGGTTCTCGCCGAACTCCTGGTGTACATCGGCCTCGGAGTACTCGGGGTCGAGGCCAGCCGCGGTGTCGGGGCTCCGGTCTGCGGCTGTCGTCATCTGGGGTTTCCCTCCGGACGTCGGTGGTGACCTTCCGGGGAGAAGACGTTAGGGCGGCCCGGGGTCCCTGAACACCACGGCTGGTGACGCTCCGCGTCTACATCGGTTCAGTAGGTCCACTCGGAATGCCGTGCGCAGCCGGATAGGCGCAGATGGGGGCGGGGGTCGGGCGCGCGTCCGCGAGGTTGCCGACGCGTGACGAGATACCGGTCACGTTAGGCGGACCGGCGTATCGGGGACCTTCGTGTTTCGTGCCCGCGTCAGCCGGTGGGCTCCACGATGACCTTCCGGTTCGCCGACGCGGGCCCCGGGAGCTGCTTGCGGTCCGGGCCGATGTCGTTGACGTAACCGGGGAACTGGCTCCCGACCCCCTTCGTGGTGATCTGGTCGGCGGACGCCCCGAGCTCGACCAGGAGCGCCTTCACCGCCTCCGCGCGCTGCGTGGAGAGGTCGACCTGACTCGCCGTCGTCCCCGCCCGCGCGCTCGTGCCGGTCAGGGCCAGCCGCCGCGTCGGGCCCTGCTTGAGGAAGTCGGCGAAGGGCGCGAGCACCCCGCGGGCGGCGCCCCGGTCGCGGAACTCGGCGGTGTCCGGCTGGAACCCGACCGACCCGTCGTCGGGCAGCGCGGTGGCCTTGCCCGGCGTGATCGTGGGCGGCGGGGGCACCGTCACGGTGCTCACCGGCGGCACGTCGGAGGGTGCGTCCCCGGACCGCGGCTCGTCGACGACGGCGACGCACGCCGCGCCGGACGCCTGCGCGATCCCCTTCCAGAGGTTCACCAGCTCGGTGCGCTGCGCGGTGTCGAGCGGGGGCTGCGGGGCGGCGGTGTCGCCGAGGCCGGAGAGCACGACGGTGGCCCCCGACAGGTTCGGCAGCGCCTGGTGGTCGCGCAGGAACGCGACGGTGTCCGCCACGGGCGCGTCGAGCAGGCCCTGCTGGCGGAAGTCCAGCGGCGCGACCGTCGAGAGCCCGGAGTCGACGAGCACGACGGTGCCCGGCCGGCTGCCCTGCACCGACCGCGCGGCCAGGCCCAGCGCGCCGAGCACGTCCACCTCGGGGGACTGCGCGCGGACACCCGAGACGGCCTTGCCGAGGCCGGACAGGAACGCGTTCTGGTCGTCCTGCGCGGCGATCGCGTTGCCGGCGTCGGTGCGGTAGGTGTCGCTACCCGCCACGGTGGGGCGCCCGTCGACGTCCACGACGGTGAACTTCGGCTGGACCTTCTGGTCGGCGGCGCCGGCGACGACGGAGATCGCGGCCTGCTGCACCGACGACGGCAGCCCCGGCTCCGGGCTGTTCGCCCGGCCGGAGACCGCCAGCGCCATCGGACCGACCGGCACCGGGCAGCTCAGCGGGGCCCCGCCGCCGCCCGAGGCGCCGCCGGCGGCGTCGTCCCCCGACGAGCAGGCGCCCAGCGCCAGCAGGGCGGCGGCGGCCAGGGCGACCCCCGCGCCGGCCCGCCGTCCGCGGCCTGTCCGCGGGCGCGCCGCCCCGGCGAGAGGGGCGGCGGTCCGGGTCCTCACGGATGGTCTCCGTTCGTGGTCGTCGGGGGACGGGGGTGCGCGGACCCGTTCGGGGCGGCGGCCGGCTGCGGCGGGCGCGGGTCCGACCGGGTGGGCCGGCTCGACGACCGCGTCGGTGGCGCGGCCTCGCGGCCCGGCTCGGTCGCCCGGGCCGGGGTGAACTCGGGGTACGGGGCGGAGTTGCGGAGCCCGTCGGTCACCGACGGGTTCTGCTTGCGGGAGGCCATGAGGCTGCGGGCGTAGTTCTGCAGCTCGAGCATCTCGGCGGCGACCTGCTGGCGGGCCGCGACCCAGCGCTGCTCCTCCCGGTCGCGCTCGTTCTCCTGCTGGCGCAGGGCCTCCCGCGAGCGCTCCAGCTCGGCGCGGCTGCCCCGCTCGGCGGTGGTCGCCTCCCCGAGCCGCCGCTCCGCCCGGCGCAGGGCGCCGGCGACCGGGTTGAACGACACGAAGGTCGCCACCATCGCCGCGACCCCGCTGGCGAGGAAGAGCGCCCCGAACAGGACGGCGGGCAGCACGGCCGAGAGCTCGAGCCCGC
>NZ_JBVPVA010001182.1:0-5246 GCF_055612215.1 Actinomycetospora sp.
CCCGGCGGATCGTGGCCTCGCTCGGGTGGTCCGGCTACTTCGGCCACGTGGCGGGCTCCGGACCGGGGGTCGGCGGCAAGGACGCGGTGCTCGTGGAGGCGCTCCTCGGGCTGGGCCGGGTGCTGCCCGAGGGGGCGCGGGACGCCGCGATGGTCGGCGACTCGCCCGTGGACGTCTGGGCCGCGCACGAGGTCGGGCTGGTCGCGGTCGGGGTCACGTGGAGCGGCACCCCCGCGGACGTGCTCGCCGACGCCGACCTGCTCTGGCCGCGGCCCGACGCGCCCTGGCACCCGCCGTCGTGAGCGGTGGCGCCGGGCGGAGCGGCGGGCGGTGGGTGGTCCACCTGGACCTCGACTCGTTCTTCGCGTCGGCCGAGCAGCTGACCCGCCCGACACTGCGGGGCCGGCCGGTCCTCGTCGGGGGGCTCGGCCCGCGCGGGATCGTCGCGGGCGCGTCCGGCGAGGCGAAGGCCCACGGCGCCCGGTCGGCGATGCCGATGGCCCAGGCCCGCCGGGCGTCCCCCCACGCGGTCGCGCTGCCGCCGCGCACGGCGGTCTACCGGACGCTCTCGGAGGCCTTCTTCGGCGTCGTGCGCGCCGCCGCACCGGTGCTGGAGCAGGTGGCCTACGACGAGACCTTCGCCGAGCCGGCCGCGCTCGCCGGGGCCACCGAGGCGGAGGTCCGGGACTGGGCGGAAGCGGTCCGCGCGGAGGTGCGCGCGGCGACGGGGCTCGCGGTGTCGGTCGGGGCGGGCGCCGGGAAGCAGGTCGCGAAGATCGCGTCCGGGCTCGCGAAACCGGACGGGGTGCACGTCGTGGCGCACGGCAGCGAGCGGGCCCTGCTCGACCCGCTGCCGGTGCGGGCGCTGTGGGGGATCGGGCCGGTGGCCGAGACGACGCTGGCCCGGGCGGGCGTGACGACGGTGGCCGCGCTCGCTGCGCTGGAGCTGGGGGAGGTGACCGCCATGCTGGGCTCGGCGGTCGGCACCGGGCTGCACCGGCTCGCGCGCGGGATCGACGACCGGGCGGTGACCGAGCGCGGCGAGGCGAAGCAGGTCAGCGCCGAGACGACGTTCGACAGCGACCTCTCCGACGTCGTCGCGGTGCGGCGCGCGGTCGCGGAGCTGGCCTCCTCGGCGCACCGCAGGCTCGTCGCCTCGGGCCGGGCGGCGCGGACGATCACGGTGAAGGTCCGCGGGGGCGACTTCGCGACGCACACCCGCTCGGAGACGACCGCGGTCGCCTCGACCGACCTGCCCGCGCTCACCGAGACCGCCCAACGGCTCGCGGTCGCGGCGCTGCCGGACGCGGGGGTGCGGCTCGTCGGGGTGTCCTACGCGGGGCTGACGACGGCGGTGCAGGGCTCGCTGTTCGAGGACGCGCCCGAGCGCGGAGCCGCGGCCACGGTCGCCGTCGAGGACCCGGAGACCGGGGGCACGCGGCGCCCGGCGCCGGTGGCGGAGGCGCTGCCCGAGGACGCCCGTCTCGCCGGCGAGGAGACGGCACCCGACCCGGGGCGGGAGTGGCGGACCGGGGACGACGTCGCCCACCCCGCGCACGGCCACGGCTGGGTGCAGGGCGCCGGGCACGGGCGGGTCACCGTCCGTTTCGAGACCCGCTCGACGGGGCCGGGTCGGGCGGTCACGTTCGCCGCGGACGATCCGGAGCTGAGTCGGGCGGATCCGCTGGGGTCGTTGGCCTGACCGGATCGACGAAGCGGCTCCACTGCCACTGGTTGCAAGCGACGACGCTTCGCTTGCACTCAGAGCGAGCGGAAGGCACCCCGGAGCTCCGCCACGAACAGCTCCGGCTCCTCGAGCGAGGCGAAGTGGCCGCCCCGGTCGAGGACGTTCCAGTACCGCAGGTCGGTGTAGCGCGCCTCGACCCACGAGCGCGGCATCTTCGCCATCTCGGCCGGGAAGACCGAGACCGCCGACGGCACGGTGACCGGGGTCGAGGTGTCCACCCGGCCGAAGCTCTCCCAGTAGATCCGCGCCGACGACGCCCCCGAGGCGCCGAACCAGTACACCGCCACGTTGTCCAGCAGCCGGCGCCGCGGCACCGACGGGGAGAGGGTCGCGCCCCCGAACGTCCACACCGCGAACTTCTCCGCGATCCACGCGAGCTGGCCGGCCGGCGAGTCGACCAGCCCGTAGCCCAGCGTCTGCGGCCGGGTCCGCTGCTGGGCCGAGTAGCCGCTGCCGACCTCGCGGAACTCCCGCGCGTCTGCCAGCCACCGCTGTTCGAGCTCGGGGAGGTCCTCGGTCCGCGCCCCCTCCGGACGCGGCGCGAGCGGCATCGTCGTGTGGATCATGGCGACCCGGTCCGGGTGGCGGACCCCGAGCGACGTCGTGACCATCGCGCCCCAGTCGCCGCCCTGGGCGAGGAAGCGGTCGTACCCGAGCCGGTCCATGAGCTCGACCCAGGCGTCGGCGACGTGGTCGACGTCCCAGCCGGTGACGGTCGGCTTGTCCGAGAACCCAAAGCCGGGCAGAGAGGGCGCGACCACGTGGAACGCCGGGTCCGAGGGGTCGGGCGGGTCGGTGAGGGCGTCGAGGACGTCGAGGAACTCGACGACGCTGCCCGGCCACCCGTGGGTGACGAGCAGTGGCTGTGCGTCGTCGCGTGGTGACTCTACGTGGAGGAAGTGGATCCCCAGCCCGTCGATCACCGTGCGGTACTGCCCCCGGCGGTTGAGCTCGTCGGCCAGCGCGTGCACGTCGTGGTCCTCGAGCCACGCGCGACACAGTTCCGCGACGGTCGCGGCAGGAATGCCCTGGGACCAGTCGTCGACCGGCTCCGGCTCGGGCAGGCGGACCCGGCGGAGCCGTTCGTGCAGGTCGGCGACCTGATCGTCGGGGATGTCGAGCACGAAGCGCACCACGTCACGGGTCGCCCCGAGGGGTGTGGTTCCGGCGGCGGCGTCGCTGGGACCGGCGGCGTCGCGAGACATGGCCCGGAAACTAGACGTCCGGCGCGCACGACGCCCTACCGGCCACCGGAAGGGGTGTCACCCCACCACGCCGTGGTCGGAACTCCCTCCCCCGAAGGGGGCATCTTCCGCCCGAGGAGTCACACCGCCCGTCATCGTGGCGATGAACGCAGCGGAGGTGATCATCGTGCTGAACGAACGGCCCGCGGTGCTGCTGGCGGCGGTGGCGGATCTGGACGAGTGCGACGGCTACGTGGTCCTCGTCTTCGACCCGGAGACCGGGGAGATGGACGCCCACGGCCCGTACGAGGGGGTCGCGGCCACCCTCCGCGCGGAGGCCCTCCGCCGGAGCTTCGACGAGGACGACCTGCCCGACGTCGTCGTCCGCGTGAGCAGGCTGCACCTGCCCACGGAGGAGTCGCAACAGTTCTGGTGAGCCGCGCGCCGAGGGGGTAGACCCCCGGGCGTGACGACGGTGAGGGAGCTCGCGCTCGAGCTGTTCCGGGCGCACGGCCTGACGACGATCTTCGGCAACCCCGGGTCGACCGAGCTGCCGATGCTCCAGCAGTTCCCCGACGACTTCACCTACGTGCTCGGGCTGCAGGAGGCGGTCGTCGTCGGGATGGCCGACGGCTACGCGCAGGCGACCGGCCGACCGGCGCTGGTCAACCTGCACACCGCGCCGGGCGTCGGGAACGCGGTGGGGGCACTGGTGAACGCCTCCGCCAACCAGACCCCGCTGATCGTGACCGCGGGGCAGCAGGTGCGGCCGATGATGGCGCTCGAGGCGATGCTGACGAACCCGCGCGCCACCGAGCTCCCGCGCCCGACCGTGAAGTACTCCGCCGAGCCGCCGCGCGCGGCGGACGTCCCCGCGGTGCTCGCCCACGCGATCCGAACCGCGACGACCCCGCCCCGCGGGCCGGTGTTCGTCTCGGTGCCGATGGACGACTGGGACGTCGAGCTCACCGGTCCCGACCTCGAGGCCGCGCGCCGGGCCGTCGGGCGGACGGTGCGCGCGCCCCTGATGCCGGACGCGGCGGCGATCGACCGGCTGGCCGCCGCGCTCGACGGCGCGTCCGCCCCCGCGCTGGTGATCGGCGGCGACGTCGACGCGGGCGGCGGCTTCGACGACGCGGTGGCGCTCGCGGAGCGCTGCTCGGCCGCGGTGTACGGGCCGCCCGCCGACGGCCGCGTCGGCTTCCCGGAGGACCACCGGCTCTTCCGGGGCGCGCTGCCCATGGCGATCGCGCCGCTCGCGGACACGCTCGAGCCGCACGACGTCGTCGTCGTCCTCGGGACCGCGGTCTTCCGCTACTACCCCTACGTGCCGGGCCGGCTCCTGGCCGAGGGCACGACGCTGCTCCACGTCACCACCGACCCCGAGCAGGCCGCCCGCGCGCCGATGGGCGACGCGGTGATCGCGGACCCGACGGCGGTGGTGCGCGCGCTGCGCGAGCGGGTGGCCGAGTCGTCCCGCGCGGTGCCCGGGTCGACGCCCGCCGCCGGGGCCGCGCAGCCCTCGTCCGTGCCCGGGACGCTGACCCCCGAGGAGGTCTTCGACACCGTCGGCGCGGTGTGGCCGGTGGACGGCGTGGTGGTCGACGAGTCCCCGTCGAACCGGACCGCGCTGCACGCCCGCCGCCCGGTGCGCCGCCCGGGCAGCTCCTTCTTCACGACGTCGGGCGGGCTCGGCTTCGGGCTGCCCGCCGCGGTGGGTGTGGCGCTGGCGGACCGGGACCGTCCGGTGCTCGCGGCCATCGGCGACGGCTCGATGCAGTATTCGATCCAGGCCCTCGCGACGGCGTCGGCGCTCGGGGTGCCGCTCACCGTGCTCGTCCTGGAGAACCGCGAATACGCGATCCTCAAGTGGTTCGCCGCCCAGGAGGACACACTGAAGGCGCCCGGACTCGACCTGCCGGCGACCGACTTCACCGCGCTCGCCGCCGGGTACGGCGTGCCGGCGGAGGTGGCGAGCACGGTCGAGGAGCTGCGCGCCGCGCTGGAGCGGGGCCGCGACGGCGACGGGCCGCTGCTGGTGTCGGTCTCGCTCGGCCGCGCGGAGTAGGCCGGCTGCCGTTCCGAGCGAAGGGCCCCTTCGGTCGGATAGAGCGGCGAGGGGCGCCCGTCACCGGAACGCCGGGCCGGTGCCCGTTCCGAGCGAAGGGCACCTTCAGTCGGATAGAGCGGCGAGGGGCGCCCCTCGCCGGAACGCGAGCGGCTTGACCTGAACCAACCTCGAGGTCGCACTCTCGACCGCATGACCGCCCCGCCGGACAATCGACATGCCCCGCCCACGAACCCCCCGGTAGCGT
>NZ_JBVPVA010001183.1:0-3197 GCF_055612215.1 Actinomycetospora sp.
GAGCTGCCCGCCCCGGTGCACCCGGGGGCGCTGCCGCTCACGCCGACGGGATAGAGCTCGCCCTACCCCTGGACCTGGGCCTGGGTGATCTGCACGCCGAGCTTGGGCTTGCCGTCGCCCTCGCCGGTGGAGTTGTCGCTGCCGGCCGCGGCGACCTTGTCGAGGACCGCGAGCCCGGCGGTGCTGATGCGCCCGACGACGGTGTACTGCGGCGGCAGGGCCGAGTCGGCGTAGACGAGGAAGAACTGGCTGCCGGTCGTGTCGGGCTGCGAGGTCTTGGCCATCGCGACCAGCCCGCGGCTGTAGTCCGACGCGCCCTGGCCCAGCGGCGACGGGGCGAGGTTCGCCGGCGGCTCCTCGGCGTAGCGGAAGCCGGGGCCGCCCGACCCCGAGCCGGTCGGGTCGCCGCACTGCAGCACCTTGAGGCCCTCACCGGTGGTGAGGCGGTGGCACGGGGTGTCGTTGTAGAAGCCCTGCTGCGCGAGCGAGGTCACGGCGTTCACCGCGCACGGTGCCTGCGCACGGTCGAGGGTCAGCGGGATCGCGCCCTGCGAGGTCTGCAGGGTGAGCCCGACGATGCCGGTGCGGGGCGGGTTCGCGTCCGGGTTCTGCACCGGGCGCGACGCCTGGCCCTCCGGGATGTACTGGCAGGCCCCCGCCGCGGCCGCCGGGGCCGCCTCCGGGGACGCCTCCGGGGACGCCGGCCGCGTCGCCAGGTAGACCCCGACGCCGGCGACGATGACCACGACGACGGCCACGACCGCACCGATCGTGAGCCGCTGCCGACGACGTCGGGCCCGCTCCGCGCGGCGCTCGATCTGACGCTCCAGCTTGCGCTTGGCGGCCTTCCGGCGCTGCTCGTTCGTCGGCACGGCGGCATCCTAGGAAGTCATCCCGGGGTGAGTTCGGGCAGGTCGACGGACCCGGGGCGGCACGACCTCGCGGGAACCGGGTCCGCGGGACCCGGATCTCCGGCACGGTCCCCGGGCGGACCGAGATCGCGTTCACCACGTCCGTCCGGGACGAACCCGACCACTAGGGTGGATCGGAGTCGTACCGAGGAGGACTGAGGACGTGCTGCTCGCCGGGTTCCCGGCCGGGACCTTCCAGACCAACTGTTTCGTGGTCGCACCCGAGGAGGGCGGCCCGTGCGTGGTGGTCGACCCCGGGCAGGACGCCGAGGAGCCGCTGCGCAAGGTCCTCGCCGAGCGGAAGCTGACCCCGGTCGCGGTGCTGCTGACCCACGGCCACCTCGACCACATGTGGTCGGTGACCCCGGTGTGCGACGGCGACGACATCCCCGCCTGGATCCACCCCGAGGACCGCTTCATGCTCGCCGACCCGCTCAAGGCGGTCGGTCCGATGGGCGCGCAGATCGCCGCGATGTACCCGGGGCTGGAGTTCCGGGAGCCGAAGCGGGTCGAGACCCTCGCCGACGGTGCGACCCTCGACCTCGCCGGGATCTCGCTGACCGTCGACCACACCCCCGGCCACACCCGCGGGTCGGTCGTCTTCCGCGGCACCGCCGACGACGACGCGCCGTTCGTGCTCGCCGGGGACACCCTGTTCCAGGGCAGCATCGGGCGCACCGACCTCCCCGGGGGCTCGCTCGAGGAGATGATGACGAGCCTGCGCACCAAGCTGCTGACGCTCCCCGACGAGACCGCGGTGCTGCCCGGGCACGGGCAGCCGACGACCGTCGGCGACGAGCGGCACACCAACCCGTTCCTGCAGGGCGCCCGCTCCGCGCCCGGCCGGAACCTGTAGAGGACGGCGCCGTGGCCGAGATCCCCAGTGGCGGCTTCACCGCCCCGAAGGGCATCCCCGAGTACGTCGGGCCCGAGTTCGTCGCGGTGCGGGACACCCTCGTCCGCGAGGCCGACCGCGCCGGGTACGCCAACCTGGAGCTGCCGGTCTTCGAGGACACCGCGCTCTACGCCCGCGGGGTCGGTGAGTCCACCGACGTCGTCTCCAAGGAGATGTACACCTTCGCCGACCGCGGCGGGCGCACCGTCACGCTGCGCCCCGAGGGCACGGCCGGCGTCGTCCGCAGCGTCATCGAGCACGGCCTCGACCGGGGCACGCTGCCGGTCAAGCTCCGCTACACCGGGCCGTTCTTCCGCTACGAGCGCCCGCAGGCCGGGCGCTACCGCCAGCTCCAGCAGGTCGGCGTCGAGGCCATCGGCGTGGACGACCCGGCGCTCGACGCCGAGGTCCTCGCCGTCGCCGACGCCGGGTTCCGGGCCCTGGGCCTCACCGGCTACCGCCTGGAGATCACCAGCCTCGGCGACGCGACGACGCGCCCGGCGTACCGCGCCGAGCTGACCCGGTTCCTCGAGAAGCTCGACCTCGACGAGGCCACCCGCGAGCGCGCCCGGATCAACCCGCTGCGGGTGCTCGACGACAAACGGCCCGAGGTCCGTGAGCAGCTCGCCGACGCGCCGTTGATGATGGACCACCTGTCCGACGAGGCCGCCGCGCACCACCGCACGGTGCTGCGCTACCTCGACGACCTCGGGGTCGCCTACACCGAGAACCCGTGGATGGTCCGCGGCCTGGACTACTACACGAAGACGACGTTCGAGTTCGTCCACGACGGCCTCGGGTCGCAGTCCGGCATCGGCGGCGGCGGGCGCTACGACGGGCTGATGGCCGAGCTCGGCGGACAGCCGCTCTCCGGGGTCGGGTTCGGGCTCGGGGTCGACCGCACCCTGCTCGCGTGCCGGGCCGAGGGCCTCGAGGTCGCCCCGGCACGGCGGGTCGAGGTGTTCGGGGTGCCGCTCGGCGAGGCCGCGCGCGACCGGCTGGTCGGGATCGTCGGGGCGCTGCGCCGCGGCGGGATCCGGGCCGACCTCGCGTACGGCGGTCGGGGCCTCAAGGGCGCCATGAAGGCGGCCGACCGGTCCGGCGCGCGGTACGCGCTGGTGCTGGGGGAGCGCGACCTCGACGGCGGCGTGATCCAGCTCAAGGACCTCGCCGACGGGACGCAGACCGAGGTCCCCCTCGACGGGGCGGTCGCGGCGGTGGACCGGGCGCTGCGCGCCTGACAGCCGGTGAGCACCCGGCGCCATCGCCCCGGACGGCGCCTGATCGGCGACGACACCCCGGAGGCCCCGTGCCCGGCGCCACGCCCGTGACCCGTGCCGGGCTCGCCGCGGTCGTCGTGGCCGGGGCCATCACCGCCTGCGCGCCCGCGA
>NZ_JBVPVA010001206.1:0-17349 GCF_055612215.1 Actinomycetospora sp.
GGACACACCAGCGCGGATCCGTTCGAGGAGCGCGATCCGGTCGACCCGCGCCGCCGCGACGACCGCGGCGTCGTCGACCGCAGCGTCGGCGAGCTCGCCGAGGCGGGCGAGCATCGCGGCCAGCTCCACACTGACCGTGTCACCCGCCCCGACCCCGTTGTTCGAACTCATGTGCGAAAGCTAGCGCGACCCCCCGACACTCACGGCCCACCGCCGAGCGCGATCCCGGGATCGCTCCTCGGTGCGGTGCTCCCCCTCAGCCGCTCCGCTGACGACCGCGGGTCGACGGCACCACCGGTGAGACCAGACCCGTCGCCACGTCGTAGGACCAGCCGGACACCGCGACGTTCTCGGAGACCGTCTCCGCCTCGAGGATGCGCTGGACGTCGCCCGGCACGGTGTCGGCCGGGTCGAGCACCGCGGTGCGCTTCAGGGCGACGTCGTCGAAGCCGCGGGCGACGAAGCCGTGGCGCAGCTCGTCGTCGGCCATCAGACCCGATCCGCAGTCGGTGTGGTGCACGACGGCCACCTCGAACCACGGGGCGTCGGGGGTCCTGGTCTCGTGGAGGTAGCTGATCCAGGCCAGGTCGGCGAGCACGGCGTCGGTGACCCGGCCGCCGACGTTGCGGGCGACGATGGCGTCGCCGAGGGCCAGCCCGAAGACGTCACTCGGGTCCACGCGCGGGTCGATGCACGTGATGACGTAGACCTGCTTGTGAGGCAGGAACGGGATCGCCGGGACCCGGTCCTTGGCGTCGGTCCGGGCGAAGCGGGCGTTGTTGGCGAGCAGGTCCTCGAAGTCGGTCACGACGACGATGGTCGTCCGTCGCCGGGCCGCCGGTGAGGGGCATCGCGGCCGCGGAACGCTCGGGTTCGGCCAGCTCACTCCCCGCGGTACCGGTGCCGTCGCCGGTAGGTGCTGGGGGTGGCGCCCAACTCGCGGGCGAAGTGGACGCGCAGCGTGGCGGCGCTCCCGAACCCGCACCGCTCGGCGACCTCGTCGACACCCAGGGAGGTCGCCTCGAGCAACCGCGCGGCCTCCCGGACCCGTTGCGCGGTCAACCACCGCATCGGGCTCGCATCGACCTCGTCGTGGAACTGCCTCGCGAACGTGCGGACCGGCAGCCCGGCGTGGCGGGCGAGGTGCCGCACCGTCAGCGGCCGCGCCATCTCCGCGATCGCCCACTCGCGGGTCGGGCCGAGCCCGCCGTCCGCGGGCATCGGCCGGGCGGCGTACTGGGTCTGGCCTCCCGTCCGGTGGGTCGCGACCACCATGCGGCGCGCGACGTCGGCGGCCACCCGCTCCCCGTGGTCCTGGCGCACCAGGTGCAGACACAGGTCGATGCCCGCCGAGATCCCGGCGCTGGTCAGGACCTGGCCCTCGTCCACGTAGAGGACGTCCGGGTTGAGACGGACCCTCGGGAAGCGGGCGCGGAAGTCCGCGGCGTACTCCCAGTGCGTCGTCGCGGCCCGGCCGTCCAGCAGACCGGCCTCGGCCACCGCGAACGCGCCGACGCACACAGAGGCGATGCGGGCGCCCCGGGCGGCGGCGCCCCGCAGCGCTCCGAGGCTCGCGTCGTCGGGCGCGTCGAGGGGATGGAATCCGGGGACGACCACCGTCCGGGCGTCGGCGAGGGCGTCGAGTCCGTGGACGACGTCGATGTCGAACCCGGTCGACGTGGGGAGCGGTCCCGGCTCGGACGAGCACACCGAGAACGAGTAGCGGGAGCGCTCGTCGCGGTGCCCGAAGATCTGGGCCGCGATCGAGAGGTCGAACGCCACGACCGCGGGCAGGGCCAGCGCCACGACCCGGTGCGGCCCCTGCTCCTCCACCGTCGCGAGCCTAGCCGCGGGCGTGCGTCCTCCCGGGCCGACGCGAGGACCGCACCGGCGCAGCCGGGCCGGCGCCGTTCCCCAGGTCGGGTCGCATCGCGGCCGGGAGCGGCAGCCGCAGACCGGGCGGGACGTGCCCGTGCCCGGCACGCGTCCGCAGCGTCAGCAGGACCGCCGTGACCGCGCCGAGGGCCGCCAGCACCAGCGCCGCTGCGAGGGCGGCGAGCCCGAGACCGGTCGTCACCCGCGGTGGCAACGGCATTACGATCACGACGGGGCTGAGCACGGCCACCAGGGCCAGGGCGGCGGAGAGCAGCGCGTCGAGCCGGATCACCACCCGCACGCTCGCGTCGTAGCGTCCGGGGATGCGGGCGTCGTCCATGCCCCGAGCACACCGCTCGGGGGCCACCAGGTCGATGACGTCGTAGGTCACGACCGACGCCGGACGAGCTCCGCCCCGAGGGCACCGAGCGCGCCGAGCAGGCACAGCCCGCTGACCAGCAGCAGGTAGGCCGCGAGCCACACGTGCTTGAACACCTCGAAGTAGCCGTCGCCCAGCACCGCCATGACCACGAGGCCGAGGGCGGTGGCCGCGCCGAGTCCCGCGGCCAGGCACCAGCGCGCGGCGACCGGCGCCCGACGTCGCCACAGCGGGGTGCTCGCCGCCGCGGCGAGGGCGAGCAGCACGAGCGCGGTGGGGAGCCACGCCGGGCGGTCCGTCGCGTCGAGGACGGTCCGCAGATCGGGCTCGCGGGAGCCCGACCAGCCCTGGTCGCCCTGGTAGGGCGACGGTCGCGTCGGGTCGCCCGGGCCGGACGCGAGGTAGGGCAGGTCGGCGCGCGTCGTCGCCTGCAGACCGACCCCGAGCGCGCGCGCCAGGGCGTCCGGGTGACGGACGAGCGCGACGTACGCGGCGTCGCGCGTGGCGTCGGGCCGGTCCCGGATGGCCGTGACCCACCAGGCCCCCGTCGGGGGCCGCGTCGGGCTGAAGAAGCCGGCACCGAGGAGCGTCGCGGCCTGGGGCGGCAGGCCGAGCTCGCCCGTCGCGCCCGGCCCCAGCTCGGGCAGGGCGAGGGTGAACACGACGTCGTGGACGTTCGCGCCCCCGTAGATCCGGTCCTGGAACCCGACGGCGGCCCCGACCGGCACGGCCACCCCCAGCACCGTGACCACGGCGATCGCGGGACCGACGAGCCGGCGCGGGCGACGGCGCCCGACGGTCACCCCCGCGCACACGACGACCGCCACGACGAGGACCGGCAGGTAGGCCACCTTCGCGGTCGCGGCGAACGCCCCGCCGAACGCGACCAGGAGCAGGGCGACGGTGCGGCCGGCCCGCTGATCGGGGCCGGTCACCAGCAGCGCGGCGACGCCGCACGCCACCGCGAGGGTGCCGAGCAGCCCGGCCGGCTCTCCGTAGGTCGAGACGAAGAACCGGGCGAACGCCGGCAGGGCCAGCGGGGCGACGGGCACGACGAGCACCGCGGCGCGGCGCAGTCCCGATGCCGAGGCCGCCCAGGCGGCGAGGGCGACGACGAGGCCGACGAGCGCCGTGTACCACCAGGCCAGGGTGATCAGCGCGAACGTGCCGTCGGCGCCGAGGGTCGCGCCACGCAGCACCAGCCCGGCCGAGGAGGGCGTCGACGCGCCGCAGGTCGGGGCGCCCAGGGTGTAGTCCGTGATGACGCCGCCCTTCCACGCGGCGACGCGGTCGACGGTGCGGGCGATCAGGCCCATGTCGCAGTAGAGGCGGTAGCCGTCGCCGTTGTCCTCCACGCCGAACGTCCGGCCCGTCGGCAGCCCGAGGGTGAGCACGACGACCGCGGCGGCGCCGGCGCCCGCGCCGAGGGCGAGCGCGACCCGACCCCGACCCCGACCCGACGGGCGGTCCCGCTGCTCGGCCGGCGCCGGGGTCGTCATCGGCCCACAGTGCCCGGTTCGCGATCGGACGAATCCTGCCGCCCCGGTGCATGGCAACCTGCCGCGTGTGATCACACCGCGGAGCAGGCACGAGGAGTCGTCGACGTCCGATCTCGCCGGGCTGCGCGACCGGCGCCTCCGGGAACTGGTCGCCGCCGTCGCGGACGGTCCCGGGGTCCTGGCGCGCGAGGTCCGCACGGCCCTCGTCGCCGGGGACCCCCCGCCCGAGCCGTGGGCGACGCTGGCGGCGAAGGTCGCCGACGGCGGCCTCGCGGTGACCGACGACGAGATCACGGCGCTCGCCGTCGAGCACGGCGAGGACGCCGTGTTCGAGTGCGTCGTGGCCGTGGCGGTCGCGGCGGGCGCGGCCCGGCTGCGCACGGTCGAGGCACTGCTCGCGGAGGCCCCGTGATCCGGCTGCGGGCGATCCGGCGCGGGCGGGGACTGCGGGCCCGGGTGATGCTGCGCGCGCTCCCGCTCCTCACGAGGGGCGCCGCACCCGGGTTCGCCACGATCCTGCTCTTCCGGCCCGCGTTCTTCGGCACGCCGTTCGGGCGCTACTGCCAGGCGGTGCTCCGGGGGCCGGGGCACTGGACGGTCGGCGAGCGGGAGCTCTTCGGCGCCGCGGTCTCCGCCGGCAACGCCTGTGGCCACTGCTCCGGGGTGCACCGCCGGATCGCCGTCGACTGCCTCGGGGAGCCCACGGTCGGCGCCGTCGTGGACCACGTCGGCGAGGTCCCGGGCGAGGTCGGGCCCGCCCTCCCCGCCATGACGGCGTTCCTGCGCCGGCTCTCCCACGACCCCGACGGCCTGTCCCCCACCGACGTGGCGACGCTGCGCGAGGCCGGCATCGGCGACGACGCCGTCCGGGAGGCGGCCCACGCGGCCGCCGTGCTGGAGATCGCCAACCGGGTGAACTCGGCCCTGGGCAGCGAGGCCATGACACCGGCGGCGAACCGCCGGTCCGCGGCGATGCTGCTCGAGCGGGGCTACGAGCTCTGACCCACCGCCGTCCGCGTCCCGGAGCGCCCGGAGGGCTCCGACCGCCGTACGGGAGAGTGGCGCCCGTGGCCATCCTCGCGGCGCTCGGATCGTTCCTGGCGACCCTCGCCGGCGGTGCAGTAGCCGTCCGGCTGCGCGACGAGCGCCACCTGGTCCTCGGCCTCGCGGCCGGGGTGATGCTCGGGGTGGTGTTCTTCGACCTGCTGCCCGAGGCGCTCGAGCTCGCGCCCCACCCCGGGTTCGGTCCGCCGGCCGCGGCGCTCACGGCCGTGGCCGGTTTCCTGTCCCTGCACGTGGGCGAGCGGATCGCGCTGCGCCACGGCGCGCACCACCACGGACACGGTCACGACCACCCCCACGACCACGGCCTCGAGCGGATCGGCCTGACCGCCGCGGGCGGTCTCGTCCTGCACAGCACGCTCGACGGCGTCGGGATCGGTGCGGCGTTCCAGGGCGGCACCGGCATCGGGGTCGCCGTGACGATCGCGGTGATCGCGCACGACCTCGCCGACGGCTTCAACACGTTCACCCTCACCGAGCTGTACGGCAACTCCCGACGACGGGCGTTCGTCCTGCTCGGCCTCGACGCCGTGGCCCCGGTCGTCGGCGCGGTCATCGGCACCGCGATCGCGTTCCCGCCCGCCGTCGTCGGTCTCTACCTCGGCTACTTCGCCGGGGTGCTGCTGTACATCGCCACGGCCAACGTCCTGCCCGAGGCGCACGCGGCCCACCCCGCGAGGGCGACGGTCCTCCTCACGGTCCTGGGAGCGGGCCTGATGTGGCTGGTCGTCGCGCTCGGCTCCTAACCGCTGATCAGTCCCGGCAGCGCCCCGCCGAGCAGCTCGTCCTTCGGGAGGAAACCGACCGCGCCGGCACGGTGGGCGGCGGACCGGTTCCCCGCGTCCGCGTCGGTGGAGATCAGGACGACCCGCGGCGGCCACGGCAGGGCCACGAGCCGCCGGGTGAGCCCGAACCCGTCACCGTCGGGGAGGGCGATGTCGACGAGCACGGTGGCGGGTCGACGCTGCTCGACGCACGAGACGGCGTCGGCCACGGTGCCGGCCTCGATGACCTCGTAGCCCCACCCGTGAAGGACGCGGGCGGCCAGACCGCGGAAACCGGCGTTGTCGTCCACCACGAGCACCAGACCGGGCGTGGGGCGCACCGAGCCCGAAGCCCTGGTCACGGCCGCAGGCTAGCGCACCGGCACGCCGCGACGGCCTCGCCGGGGCAGGCGCGGAGCCCGGAGGGGGTCCCGCCGGCGACTAGGGTGCGAGCCGTGGAGCCGCCCCTGCGTCTGGTGGTCGCGGAGGACCAGGCGCTGGTGCGCGAGGGGATCGTCCGGATGCTCGAGAGCGCCGGGCTCACCGTCGTCGGCGTGGCCGTCGACGCCGTCGACCTGGTCCGGCAGGCGCAGGACCACGAGCCGGACGTCGTCATCACCGACATCCGGATGCCACCCGGCGGCGCCGACGACGGGTTGCGGGCGGCCGTCGAGATCCGCCGGCGCTTCCCGGACATGGGCGTGATCGTGCTGTCCCAGTTCCTCGAGGACCGCTTCGTGCTCGACCTGGTCGGGGAGCGGGCCGACGGGGTCGGCTACCTGCTGAAGGAACGCGTGGCCGACCGGACGACGCTCCTGGAGGCCGTGCGCAGCGTCGCCGCGGGCCAGTCGGCGCTGGACCGCGACGTCATCGCCCGGCTGGTCGGACGCCGGCGGGCCGCCAGCCCCCTGGACGACCTCACGCCCCGGGAGCGTCGGGTGCTGGCCCTCATGGCAGAGGGCCGGTCGAACACGGCCATCGCCGAGGCCCTGGCCGTCACGGTGCCGACGGTGGAGCGGCACGTCAGCGGCATCTTCACCAAGCTCGGCCTCCTGCCCTCCGAGGCGGAGAACCACCGGCGGGTCGTCGCCGTCCTGCGCTACCTGCGGCACTGACTCCGGCGTACCCCGCTGCTCCGGCCGCGCGCCCGGCCCACGGGTCTGCACCCAGGCACCCGGCGGGTGGGCCCGTGGGCCCCGGCCGTGCCCGCCCGACAGCGTTCCCTCCCGCGCTGCGCCACGCTGACGGAGGAGCCGGTCGACACCGACCGGCCTCGCGAGGACGCGACGATCGGGAGACTCCGGATGCTCATCGAGGACCCGGCCCACGTCGACGAGGCGGTGCTGGCCGTCCGGTCCGATCCCGCGCGGGTGAGCGCGACCGCGGTCGAGCACCTGGACCGCGGGATCCGCCGGCTCTGGACGGAGACCGATCCCGCCCGCATCGTGCGGATCGCCTCCGCGGCCTCCGTCGTCGGCCGCGGCTCGCCGTGCCGGGTCGCGCTCTGGACGGTGGTCGACGGCGGCCGGGCCGGGAGCGCCGTGCCCTGGGCCGTCCGGGCGCTCGCGCTGCTGTGTGCCGACGACGTCGTCACCGGGCAGTGGGACGAGTGCGTCCGGCTGGCGGACGAGGGCGCCGCCCTCTGCGCGCGCCACGGCCACGGGCAGCTCGCCGCTCCGTTCCGCCTCGTCCGGGCGCTCATCGCGGCCGCGCGGGGAGACCGCGCCACGGCCACGGCCTTCGTCGCCACGACGGCCGGCGGGGCAGGCCCGGGCTCGGCGGCGCACCACGTGTCGGCGTTGGCGGCCCTGGCCGACGACGATCCCGAGCGGGCCTACCGGCACGCGAGCGCGGTGGCCCCCGCCGGCTCGCTGCCCGCGCACGACCACACCGCGCTCGCCGTGGCGACGGACCTCGTCGAGGCGGCCCACCGCACCGGGCGGGCCGACGACGCGGCGCGCCACGCCCGCGCGATGCGGGAGGCGCCCCTCGCCGTGCGGTCCGACCGGTTCGCGATGCTGGTCCTCGGCGCGCACGCGGTCGCCGAGGGCTCCGGGAGCTCAGGGAGCTCCGGGGGCGCCGCCGCCGACCTGTTCGAGGCGGCGCTGGCCGTGCCGGGCGGCGAGCGGTGGGCCTTCGACCACGCCCGGATCGAGCTGGCCTACGGCTCCCACCTGCGCCGGCACCGACGGACCGCTCGGGCCCGGCGGCACCTCGAGAGTGCGCTCGCGACCTTCGACCGGCTCGCCGCCGAGCCCTGGACCGCGCGGTGCCGACGGGATCTGCGGGCCGTCGGGTCGAGGGTGGACGTGTCCCGAGGCGGCCGGCACCGGCGGCCGACGCTGACGCCGGACGAGCACCAGATCGCCTCACTCGCCGCCACCGGGCTCACCAACAAGCAGATCGCCCAGCGGGTCCACGTCTCCCCGCGCACCGTCTCGGCCCGCCTCTACCAGGTGTTCCCCAAGCTGGAGGTCACCTCCCGCGCCGCCCTGCGCGACGCCCTGACCGAGCTCGCCGCGCGGTGACCGCACGAGGGGCGACGCGCGACGTGGCCCGGAGTCGCGACCTGGCCCGCGTCGCCTACCTCGGAGCGGACGTCCGCGGGGATCTCGCCGGGGTGCACGGCCTGCTCACGGCCGCGCGGGCGGCCGATCCGCGCGCGGACGGCTCGCTGTCGACGGTCGTCGCCGCCGCGGCGCTGCACCTGCACCGGGACGGTGACCTCGACACGTCGCACCGCCTGCTCGTCGAGGGCCTCGAGTCGGGCTCACCCGACGGCGGCGGGGACGGTTCCGACGTCGACGACGCCCTCCACCTGCTGCACGCGGTGTGCGTCGTCGCCGACCGCGCCGAGCCGTGGGCGGCCTTCCGCCGGATCGTCGCGCGCCGCGGATCGCGGGTGCCGGACACGCTCGCGCAGGACGTCGATCGCGTCCTCGCCGCCGTCCGCGGCCTGGACGACGAGCTCGATCCCCGGCGCATCGTGCGGGTCGCCGCCGCGGCCGCCCGTCTCGACCGCGGCGAGGGCTGTCGCGACGCGCTCCGGCGGGTCGTCGAGGACGGGCGCTCGGGAGGGGCCGTGACCTCGGCGATCACCGCACTACTGATCCTCGCCTCGCAGGCCTACCACGAGGGGCGCTGGGCGGCGGCCGAGGACCTGGCCACCGAGGCGCTCGACGCGTCCACCGAGCGCGGCTACCACCTGCTGGCCGCGACCGCACGGCGGTGTCTGGCCCTCCTTGCCGCGGCCCGGGGAGACGCGGCCGCCCTGCGCACGCTGACCGACCACCTGACCGGGTGGGGCATCCCCCGGGGCGCCCGGCGGATCGTCGGCTACGCCGCCCAGGCTCGCGCACTGGCCGCCCTCGGGCGTGGCGACTTCGAGGACGCCCACCGCGAGTGGGTCGCGCTGACCCCACCCGGGAGCCCGGGGGCCCGGGCCGGGGCGGCGCCGTGGCCGACGATGGACCTGGTCGAGGCGGCCGTCCGCACCCACCGGCCGTCCGAGGCCCTCGCCCACGTGGCGGCCGCGCGCGAGGCCGGCCGGTGCCCACCCGCCCCGCGGCCGGCCCTGGTCACCGCGGGCGCCGCCGCGATGGGCGCCCCCGACGACCGCGCCGGGGCGCTCTACGAGGCGGCACTGGTCCTGCCCGGCGTCGAGCGGTGGCCGTTCGACCTCGCCCGCATCCGGCTCGCCCACGGCGAGCACCTCCGACGCGCCCGCGCGACGACCGCCGCCCGCGACCAGCTCTCCCGCGCCCTCGCCACCTTCACCGAGCTGGGTGCCCGGCCGTGGGTGGCCCGGGCGGGCACCGAACTGCGGGCCGCCGGCCACGAGCGCGGACGCACCGGCGGACGGGCGCCGGCCGGGCGGCCGTCCCTCACCGCCCAGGAGCTCGAGGTGGCGGAGCTGGCCGCGTCCGGGATGACGAACCGGCAGATCGCCGACCGGCTCCACCTCTCGCGCCGGACCGTCGACGCCCACCTGTACCGGGTGTTCCCGAAGCTGGCCGTCACCGGGCGGGCCGCGCTGCGCGACGCCCTCGACCGCCGGGACGGGTGAACCGGCGTCCGGAGTCATTCCACCGATGTCCGCCGGGCACCGGGAACGCAGCCTGGGAACCACCCGGGAGAAGAGGAGCACGACATGTCGTCCGAATCCGCGGCCGCGGGCACCGACGCCGTCGACGGGCTGGCGAGCACGCTCAAGCGCACCGTGCTGCAGCACGAGCCCTCGTCGATCCCCGACCGCGAGATCGTCCAGGTCCTGACCGAGATCCCCTGCGGGGTCGAGTCCGGGTGGCACATCCACCCCGGCGAGGAGGTCGGCTACATCGCGGCCGGGACCGTGGAGATGAGGATCCGGGACCGCCCCACGCTGACCCTGCACACCGGACAGGGCTTCCTCATCCCGCCGCGCACTCCCCACAACGCGCTCGACCTCGGGCCGGACACCGGTCGGATGCTGTCGACGTACGTCGTCGAGGTGGGCGAGCCCCTGACCACGCTCGTCGACGAGCACGGCGCCCCGAGATCCTGACCGACCGGCACCCGTGTCGCGGAGTCGTCCGCGGCCACGGGTCCGGTCGCTCGTCCTCAGGAGGCGAGGAAGGCGAGGAGGTCGCGGTCGAACTCCTGCTCGTGGGCGCCGGTCAGGCCGTGCGGCGCGTGCTCACGGCCTCTCCTCGTGGTCGTCCCTGATGCGGTCGATGCGTGCTCTGAGCTCGGCGTTCTCGTCCTGGGCGTCCGCCAGCCGCTGGTGGAGGGGAGCGAGGAGCGCCTGGATCTCGGAGGCCGTGTACCGGGGGGTGATGTACCGGGGGCAGTTCCAGTCGAAGGCCACGACCGACACCAGCACCACCTGCTCGACCACGGCGTCGTCGGCGGGATGCGCGAGCTCCACGGCGAGGTCGGGCTCGTCGTCGGTGGCGAAGGCCTGGGCGTGGCCGAACAGCTCCAGGCGCCGCCGGGCCGGGTAGTCCGTCGCGATGAGGGCCATGCGGTCGTTCCCGACGAGGTTGCCGGTGCTGGCGTCATGCGGGTTCCCGCGGACGTCGGCCCACCCGAGGGTGTGGTCGTCGATCACCCGGAGGAAGCCGGGAGGCCCACCGCGGTACTGGACGTCGGGCCAGCCGGTCGCGCCGGCGGTGGCGAGATAGAAGCCGTCCCGCCCGGCGAGGAAGTCCTCCTCACGTCCCGTCAGCGCGTCCGGGGCGTCCGACCCGCTCCGACGGGCCTCGTGGCGGGCGTGGAAGGCGCGGCTGCCCTGCCCGGTCCGGACGCCGACGACGTCGTCGGTGAACGCGATGGCGCCGTGGCGTCTGCTCATCCCGTGTCCCCGGTGGCCTCCGGGTCAGGTCGCGGCGCCGGCGCGGTCCAGGGCCCCGAGGACCACGTCCGCGACCTCGGCCACGTGCGAGATGCCGACGACGTGGGACGCCCCGTCGATCTCGACGGTCTCCCGGGAGCCGGCGCGGTCGGCCATGATCCGGTGCGCGCCGGCGGGGATGTTGCGGTCCTCGGAGCCGAAGACGAACCAGCTCGGGGCCGTCCGCCACAACGCCTCGCCGCCGAGCGGCTCGTACAGCGCCTCCTGGGTGACCGGCCGCTGGGTGACCGCCATGCGGGCCGCCTGCTCGTCCGGGAGGTCGGCGCAGAACTGGTGGTGGTACCGGTCCTGCGCGATGTAGGTGTCGGTCCGCCCGTCCGCGAGCGGCACCGCGACCAGGGTGTCGCCGAGGGTCGAACCCGGCACGAGCGCCGAGGCGTCGCCGGCGCTCTCCCCGGGGGCGAGGGCGAAGCCGGCGACGTAGACGAGGCCGACGACGTCCCCCGCGTCGGCAGGGACCCCGGTCATCACGGCGCCGCCGTAGGAGTGGCCGACCAGCAGGACGGGGCCGGTGAGGGTGCGCACCAGGTCGGTGAGCAGGGCCGCGTCGGACGCGAGCCCGCGCAGCGGGTTCGCGAAGGCGATCACGCGGCCGTCGCCCGGCAGCCGCTCGATCAGGCCGTCCCAGCTCGCCGACTCGGCGTAGGCACCGTGGACGAGGACGATCGTCGGGGTCATCGCGGATCAGCTCCTGGGTGAGGCGTGGGACTGGGGTGCTCCGGCGCGGTCGGCCGACCGCCGGAGGAAGTCGGACAGGATCGCGGCCACCTGCCTTGGCTGGTCCTCGACCAGGAAGTGGCCGGCGTCGATGCCCTGCCCGGTCACGTCCCGGGCCCACGGCCGCCAGACGTCGAGGACGTCGCCGTAGAAGCGGGGCAGCGCGCCACGTGCGCTCCACAGGGCCAGCAGCGGGCACGCGATCGTCCGCCGGCCGCGGTCGGCGTCGTCGTGGGCCCGGTCGACGCCGGCCCCGGCGCGGTAGTCCTCGCAGATCGCCTCGACCGTGCTCGGGTCGTCGAGCAGACCCCGGTAGGTCGCCATCAGCTCGGGCGGGTAGCGGTCCGGCGTGCCGCCGAGGCCGAGCGCCCGGACGTGGTGGTCGAAGAACGCGTCGGGGTCGGCGCCGATGAGCCGCTCGGGCAGCGGCGCGGGCTGCGCGAGGAACGCCCAGTGCCAGTAGCCGAGCGCCAGGGCCGCGTCGGCACGCGCCCAGACGTCGCCGG
Source organism: Actinomycetospora sp. (assembly GCF_055612215.1). Lineage (NCBI taxonomy): Bacteria > Bacillati > Actinomycetota > Actinomycetes > Pseudonocardiales > Pseudonocardiaceae > Actinomycetospora > Actinomycetospora sp. The sequence continues at coordinate 12,195 of NZ_JBVPVA010001206.1, forward strand.
TGGGCACGACGTCGAACGCGGCCACCGCGGTCACCCGCCCGGGGTGGTCGAGGGCCATTCGGTAGGCCACCCGGCCGCCGCGGTCGTGCCCGGCCACCGCGAAACGCTCGTGGCCCAGCCGCGCCATCACCTCCACCAGGTCGACCGCGAGCGCCCGCTTCGAGTGGGCCTCGTGGTCCGGTGTGGGAGACGGTCGGAACGAGGCCCCGTACCCGGGCAGGTCGGCCACGACGACGGTGTTCCCGGCGGTCAGCGGACCGACCGCGGCGTGCCACATGACGTGGGTCTGGGGATACCCGTGGAGCAGGAGCAGCGGGGGCCCGCCGCCGCCGACGCGGGCGAGGACGGACCCCCGCGCGGTCGGCACCTGGTGGTCGGTGAAGCCCTCGAACACGCCCTACTCCTGGCCGAGGAAGGAGAGGAGCTCCCGGTTGATCTCGTCGGCGTGGGTCACGCACTGCACGTGGGGGCCACCGTCGATCTCGACGTAGCGGGCGTCCGGGAGGGCGGCGTGCAGGCGTCGTCCCTGGCCCTCGACGGAGAGGATGCGGTCCGCGGTGCCGTGCAGGATCAGGGTGGGGACGTCGAGGCGCGGGAGGTCGGCCGCGTAGTCGTCGAGCCAGGTCCGCACGCAGGCCCAGGTCGCGTACGGGGACGCCTCGGCCCCGGCGTTCCACAGCGCGCGGACGGTCTGCTCGCTGACCCGCTTGCCGAGGTAGTCGTCGAGATTGAGGAAATCCCCGATGAGCCCGTCGAGCCAGGCGTAGCGGTCGTCGAGGATGGCCTGCTGGACGCCCGCGACGGCGGCCTCGTCGACACCCTTCGGGTTCTCGGCGGACCTGACGAACGACGGAGCGAGGCTCTCGATGAACACGACGCTGCGGAGCCGGTCCGTGCCGTAGCGGCCGACGTACCGGGCCAGCTCGCCGGTGCCGAGCGAGAACCCGACGAGGGCGACCTCGCGCAGGTCGAGCTCGGTGAGGAGCCGGTCGAGGTCCGCGGCGAGGGTGTCGAAGTCGTACCCGGTGCTCGGGGCGCTCGATCGGCCGAACCCGCGGCGGTCGTGGTTGACCACGCGGTGGCCGGCCGCGAGCAGCGGGTGCAGCTGGGGCTCCCACGAGCGGCCGTCGAACGGCCAGCCGTGGAGCAGCACGACCGGCCGCCCGCTCCCCTGGTCCTCGTAGTGGAGATCGATCGTGGTGCTGTTCTCCCGGCCCACGGTGATCGTGCCCATCGGGTCTCCCTCTGCTCGGTCGCGGCCGGCGACCCTCGTGCGCCGGGAGTCCCACGGTCGGGTCCCGGCGGACGACGCGCATCAGTCATCTGTCCATCGACGTCACCTCCGGCTCCGGGTCGGCCGGGTCGCCCCGCACGCCCGATCTCGCTGATCAACAGCACATGGGGCAGATTCGATCATGGTCGAACGTGCCCCACGTGCCCGTGATCAACGGACACCGGCGGGGACCGGGCCCCGCCGGGCGGAGTCGGTCAGCCGGAGACCGGCGGCACCGGGATCTCGGCGCGGACCGTGGTCCCCCGACCCGCCGGCGAGCGCAGGACCATCCGGCCGCCGAGGGCATCGAGCCGGTCGGCGAGTCCCGACAGGCCGCTCCCCTCGGAGCCGGCGCGGGCGCCGCCGACGCCGTCGTCGCGCACCTCGACCGACAGCTCCGCGTCGTCGAGACCGATCACGACGCTCGCCCGCGTGGCCCGGGCGTGCTTCGCGGTGTTGGTCAGGGCCTCGGCGACGAACAGGTAGGCGTTGATCTCGACCACCTCCGGGAGCCGCTCCGGGAGCGATCCCGCGACCGTCACCGGCACCGACGCGCGGGTCGAGAGGTCCTCGACGGCCGTGACGAGGCCGCCGTGGGTGAGGATCGGCGGATGGAGGCCGGCGGCCAACCTCCGGAGCTCGTCGATCGCCCCCTGGGCGTGCAGGACCGTCTCCTCGAGCAGTCGGCGCGCCCGGTCGGGGTCCCGGGTCACCTCCTCGTGCGCCAGCTGGGCGCTGATGAGCACGCTGATCAGCGACTGCTGCGCGCCGTCGTGGAGGTCACGGGCGACCTGGCGGCGGACGACCGCCGAGGCCTCGACGATCCGTCGCTGCGCGGCCCGGCTGTCGGCCGCGCGGATCGCGGCGGCGTCGCGCTCCCGCACCACCTGCTCGGCGGCGCGCCGTTCGGAGATGTCGGTGAACGCGAGCACGGCCCCGCGCCCGGTCCGGAGCGCGATGGGCGCCACCCACCAGTCGATCGGGATCAGCGACCCGTCGCGGCGGGCGAACCACTCGTCCTTGCCGTGCGCCGGCTCCCCGGACCTGATCGGCGTCTGCATCGGGCACACCGCCCGGGGGTAGGGCGAGCCGTCGGGCAGCCGGTGCACGGTGTCGTGACTGTGTCGGTGGTAGAGGTCGCCCGGCTCGTCGTAGCCGAGCGCCGCGACGGCCGCAGGGTTGGCGAAGACGATGAGTCCGCCCTCGTCGAGGACCCACACCGGCTGGGGGGCGTCCGTCAGGATCTGGGCGAGGAAGTCTGCCGCCGGCTCCACTCGGACCCCCCTGCACGCCGCCCCACCCGGACTCTACGGGCGGAGGATGCCCGCGCGCCCCGACCGTGGTGTGGTGTCCGGACCACCCACCCACACCCCGAGGAGATCGTCGTGACCGGACCTGCCCTCCCCGACCCGGTGGGGCCCGGTGACCACCGCCTCGGCCCGGCCGGCGCCGCGGTCGTCCTCGTCGAGTACGGCGACTACGAGAGCCCGGAGTGCGGCACGGCCTTCGTCGAGCTCGAACGGCTGCGCGACCGGTTCGACCAGGACCTCGCCCTGGTGTACCGGCACTTCCCCCAGGTCGACCGGAACCCGCACGCCATGGCGGCCGCCCTGGCCGCAGAGGCGGCGGCCGACGCCGGCCGGTTCTGGACGATGCACGAACTGCTCTTCAACCGTCAGGACCGCCTCGACGACGCCGACCTCGCCGACTATGCCGCCCGGCTGGGCCTGGCCGGTGCCGGCGCGATCGGCTCCCGCGGCCGGGACCACGTCGCCCGGGTGGAGGAGCAGATGGCCGGCGCCCGGGCCGCGGGCGTCACCGACGTCCCGGCCCTGTTCGTCAACGGGGAGCGCTACGAGGGCCCGGTCGAGCTGGCGGCGTTGAGTGCGGCGGTGGACGCCGCGGTCGGGCGTCCGGCCTAGCTCGCGGGGCCGCTGCCGAACCGGACCCGCCCGGACAGCACGTCCTCGGCGACGCCGGGCACCGGCCGTCCCCGGGCGTCCACGTAGCGCCGCAGGCACTCGGCGGCCTCGTCGACCCCGACGCCGAGGTGTGACGCGCGCCATCGAGTGGCGCACGGCGGATCTCTTGGCCCGTACCGGTCGGCGGAACGACCCCGCTCACCGGGCGGGTACCGGCTCCCCCGCGTCGACGGCGGGCACGACGGCCGTCGGCAGGGACATCACCATCGTCAGCCCCCCGCCCGGGGTGTCCTCCGGCGTGAGGGTCCCGCCCATCGCCTCGGTGAACCCGCGGGCGACGTGCAGGCCCAGCCCGACCCCGGTGGTGGTGTCGCGGTCCCCGAGGCGCTGGAACGGCGTGAACAGCTTGTCCCGCGCGCGCGGCGGCACCCCGGGCCCGTCGTCGACGACCCGCAGCTCCACCCGCTCGGCGTGGGCACTGGCCCGGACCGCGACGCCCTGGGCCCCGGCGTGGCGCACGGCGTTGTCGAGCAGGTTGGCCACCACGCGCTCGGCCAGGCCGGCGTCGGCGAGGACGTCGGGCAGGGACTCCGGGACGTCGACGGTGAGCGCCCGCGTGACGGCGGGGTCGAGCCCGCCCAGGGCCAGCGCCACGATCTCGGCGAACCCGACCGGCGCCAGCAGCGGCGTCACGGCCCCGGTGGCGAGCCGCGAGGAGTCGAGCAGGTTGTCGACGAGCCCGCCGAGCCGGTCCGCGGAGTCCTCGACCACGCCCAGCAGCTCCTGGCGGTCGGCCGTGGACACCCGCAGCGTCGGGTCGCGCAGCGTGCCGGCTGCGGCCTTGATCGTGGTGAGCGGGGTGCGGAGGTCGTGGCCGACCGCGGAGAGCAGGGCGGTGCGCAGACCCGCCGCGTCGGCCTTGCGCTGCGCCTCGACGGCCTCGACGGCCATCCGCCGGTTGCGCAGCGCGAGCAGCGCCTGGCCGCAGACCGAGGAGAACAGCCGGCGCTCGTCGGCCGAGAGGGTCCGACCGGCCCCGACGAGGTGCACGTCGGTGTCGACCTCGACCTCGACGTCGGCGTCCGCGTCGGACGGCCGGGTGACGACGGGCTCCCCCACCGAGGCCGAGACCGTCCACGCCGCGGACGGCCCGCGCTCGAGGATCGCCACCGAGGAGAACCCGAAGGCCTCCCGGACCCGCTCGAGGAGCTTGGGCAGCGGGTCGGAGCGGGTGAGGATGACCCGGGCGAACGACGCCAGCAGGGTCGCCTCGGTGCGGGCCTGGGCGGCCTGGACGGCGCGCCGGTCGGCGCGCGCGACCACGAGCGCGACCAGCACGGCGACCAGCACCATCGCCACGACGGCGACGACGTTCTCCGGGGACGCGATCGCGAACGTGTACAGCGGCGGCGTCAGCAGGTAGTTGAGCAGCCCCGCGCCGAGCAGGGCGGCGAGCAGCGCGGGCCCGAGGCCGCCGACCAGGGCCACGATGACCGTGGCCAGCAGGAACAGGGCGACGTCGGTGGGCAGGCCCACCAGGTCCCGCCCGACGACGCCGAGCACCCCGGCCAGCACCGGCGCGAGCACCGCCAGCGGCCAGCCCAGTACCCGGCGGCTGCGCGGGAGGTGAACCCGGCGGATCGCCGGGGTGCCCGGGCCGCCCCCGCGGACCGCGCTGCCCGCGTAGTCGTGGGTCACCAGGTGCACGTCGATGGAGCCCGAGTCCGCCGTCGCGCGGGCGCCGATGCCGGGGTCGAGCAGCCGGGCCCACCGCGAGCGACGCGACGTCCCGAGCACCAGCTGGGTGGCGTTGGCGCCGCGGGCGAACTCGAGCAGCGTCGAGGGGACGTCGTCGCCGACCACGGTGTGGAACGAGGCGCCGACGCCGTCGGCGAGGCGGCGCAGCTCGGCGCCGGAGACGGTGTCGCGGCCGCCGGGCGCCGTGCTGCCCAGCCCGTCG